>JAHEEJ010000042.1 GCA_024640705.1 Deltaproteobacteria bacterium | reverse complement strand
CTGCGCGTCGGCGTCCACCGCGCCGATCGAGAACCCGAGGAAAACGCAAACGAGCAGCGAGAGGAATCGGATCCGGTTCGAGAACCATCGAAGCATCTGCACGGAGTACCTCGGGTGTTATAGGCGTGTAAGTGGTGGCATCGATGAATTACTACATACGACCACGCCGATTAGGATAACCGTAATCGAACGAGAGCGGAATCCCCCAGACGACGCTCCAGATCGACGAAGATCGACCCACAAAGTCGCGATTTCGCGAGGATTCCGGTTGCAAGTCGATCCGGATCGGCGAATCTTTCGGCGCCCAATTCAAGCGGAATGGGCACCGAGGGCCCCCCATGTGCGTAGCGATTCTGGCACGTCATCCGTGCGAAGCTTCACGCTTTTGCCACGCAACCGGACCTCGAGCTTCACGAGACGCGCGTAGCCTGGTCGCGCACTGGCATTTCAAGAACGCCAGACCATCCACCATCTGATCGCACCTAGGGAGAGGAACATGCGGTACTCCAGCATCCAGAACACTGCCCGAACCATCGTCTGCACAATCCTGCTGGGATTCGCCGGGTCAATTTCCGCGGACGAAATCCCCGAATCCAGGACCGTCGCCGAGGAACTCCTCGAGATCCTGCGCGCCGCCGGCACGATTGACGACAACCAGTACCGCGATCTGAGCGAGCGAGCCCGCGAAGAGGAAGCGCAGCGGATCGAGGCCGCCGTCGCGGCGGCCGTGGCTGGCGCCAACAAAGCCGTCGAAGAGGCGGTCGAAACTGCAGCGCTCCCCGCGGTCAGCGCGGCGCCGAGTTCCGAGCCGAATCCCGAGGATTGGAAGTTCAAATGGAGCAACGGCTTCAAGCTCGATCGCAACGACGGGGCTTTCAAACTCCAGTTCGGCGGCCGCATCCAGAGCGACTGGGCGATGGTCGACCTCAACGAACGACTCGACAACACGATTGGCGGAGATGGACACGGCACGGAATTCCGCCGCGCGCGGCTCTACTTCTCGGGAACCGTCTACGATCGCGTCCTCTTCAAGGCCCAATACGATTTTGCCAATACGGGTGACGGGAAGACCGACTTCAAGGACGTGTACATCGGACTCAAGGATCTCGGGCCGATCGACAAGGTGCTGGTCGGTCACATGAAGGAGTCGTTCTCGCTCGATGCGCTGACGAGCAGCAAGTACGTCACCTTCATGGAGCGCGCCCTCACGGAGGCCTTCACACCGGGCCGCAACACGGGCTTCGCGATCCACGATAAGGTACTCGACGATCGCATCCTCTGGCAGGTGGGAGCCTTCAAGGATGCGAATGACGACGGATTCGGATTTGATGACAACGGAAACTGGAACACAACTGCACGAGTCGTAGGCGTTCCGCTCTACGAGGACGACGGCGAGAAGGTCGTGCATCTCGGTTTCGCCTACAGCCACCAGTTCCGCGGCGGCAGCGACTACATGCTCCGCTATCGCCAGCGACCCGAGTCCCACCTCGCGCCGTATCTCGCCGATACGGGATCGACGATCTCGACCAACCACGTCAACCTGATCAACCCCGAGATTGCGCTGGTCTGGGGGCCCGCTTCGTTCCAGGCCGAGTACGTGCGCTCGTTCGTGAATGGCGACGACGGAATGAGGAATACGGAGTTCTGGGGCACCTACGCGGAACTCAGCTACTTCCTCACGGGCGAGCACCGAAACTATGAATTGGGATCGGGCAGCTTCGGCCGCGTGAAGCCCAATGCAAATTTCAACCCCTTGAAGGGCGACTGGGGAGCCTTCCAGGTTGCAGCCCGCTACTCCTACCTCGACCTCAACGACGAGTTCATGCGCGGCGGGAAAATGTGGGACGTCACGGCGGGAATCAACTGGCACCTGTTTCCGAACACGCGGGTGTCGCTCAACTACGTGCATTCGAAGCTCGACAACCGGCTGATCAGCCCGAGCCCCGATAACGTGGACGGCAACGCGGACATCGTTCAGGCGAGATTCCAGCTGGACTTCTGAGCATCCCGGCCCGGGAGCCCGCACTCCCCCCACCGCGGGCCCCCGGGCCGGGAAATGTCACGCAATCGCCACACGAACGACCGGGATCGGTCACCCGGCACCCCTAGATTCTCCGCAATTGTGAATCCACGGAGAATCCACTGAATGAGATCCAACCAACTCTCGATCGCCGTTCTAGCCCTTGCCAGCGTTGCGCTCTGGGCCGGTCACGCCTCGGCGCGCGACCAGATCCGGATCGTCGGATCCTCGACCGTCTACCCCTTCTCGACCGTCGTCGCGGAGGAGTTCGGGCGCTCGACGTCGTTCAAGACCCCGATCGTGGAAAGCACCGGAACGGGCGGCGGCCTCAAACTCTTTTGCGCGGGTGCGGGGCTCGACACTCCCGATATCGCCAACGCCTCGCGCCGGATCAAGAGTTCGGAAATCGAACTCTGCCAGAAAAACGGCGTCTCGAAGATCATCGAGGTCGAGATCGGATATGACGGGATCGCAATCGCCCGCTCGAAGGAGTCGAACTCGATCGACCTCACGTTGAAGCAGATCTTCCTCGCGTTGGCCCGAGAAGTTCCCACCCCGAGCGGTGAGTTCGTCGCCAATCCGAACATCACCTGGAAGGATGTCGACCCTTCGCTACCCGACATCAAGATCGAAGTTCTCGGACCGCCGCCGACCTCCGGAACCCGCGATGCATTCAACGAACTCGCAATGGAGGGCGGCTGCAAGACCTTCCCCGAGATCGAGGCGCTCGAGAAGACGGACAAGACCACCTACAAGCGCATCTGCCAATCGATTCGCGAGGACGGCGCCTACGTCGAGGCGGGTGAGAACGACAACCTCATCGTCCAGAAGTTGGTCGCGAACCCGTCCGCGCTCGGGATCTTTGGTTTCAGCTTTCTCGATCAAAATCGCGACCGCATTCGCGGAAGCCTCGTGAACGGTGTCGAGTCCGACTTCGACAACATCGCTTCGGGCAAATACCCGGTTTCGAGACCCCTCTTCTTCTACGTGAAGGGAGAGCACATCGGAACCATCCCGGGTATCTCGGAGTACGTAAACGAATTCATCGGCGAGAAGGCCATCGGAGACTACGGCTACCTCGCAGATCGAGGCCTGATCCCGGCGCCGAGCGACGAGCGAAAGCTGATCCGCGCGGATGTCAACGCTGGCAAAGTCGTGAAGCTGGCAGCTGAAAATTGATCGACTCGTCGCCCGAAACACTGCCCGTCGCCGTTCCCCCGGCGACGGGCAGCTCATTTCCGCCGCGCAAGAATCGCGCTCGGAGAAAGCTCCAGCGAGTCGTGGAGCGCGCTGTGCGCTTTTCGCTGCTGGCGGCCTCCACCGTCGCTGTACTCGTGACCATCGGCATTCTCGGATCGCTGATCGTCGAAACTGCACGCTTCTTTCAACTCGTTTCACCGCAAGAATTCTTCTTCGGGCTCCGCTGGAGCCCGCAGATCGCACTGCGCGCCGACCAGGTGGGAAGCTCGGGAGCCTTTGGTGCGGTGCCGCTCTTCGCCGGTACACTACTGATCACCGCGATTTCGATACTCGTCGCGGGTCCGATCGGCCTGCTCGCTGCGATCTACACCGCCTTCTACGCGGATCCACGCAAACGCGCGATCATCAAGCCGGCGCTGGAACTTCTCGCGGGGATTCCAACCGTCGTGTACGGCTTCTTCGCCGCACTGATCGTCGCCCCGGTGATTCGCGATTTCGGTACCCGGATCGGCCTCGACGTCGCGTCGGAGAGCGCGCTCGCAGCCGGGCTCGTGATGGGCATCATGATCATTCCGATCATTTCGTCGCTGTCCGACGACGCGATCACCTCGATCCCGAAGGCGCTGCGCGATGCCTCGTACGCGATGGGCGCAACGCGCTCCGAAACCATCCTCCGGGCCGTTCTCCCCGCCGCGCTCCCGGGACTCGTCGCCGCATTCCTGCTCGCCATATCGAGAGCCATCGGCGAAACGATGATCGTCGTGATGGCTGCGGGACTCGCTGCGAATCTCACTCCCAACCCTCTCGAGGCCGTCACGACGGTGACCGTCCAGATCGTCACACTGCTGACCGGTGACCAGGAGTTTGACAGCGCAAAAACCCTTGCCGCGTTCGCCTTGGGCTTGACGCTGTTCATCGTCACGCTCGGCCTGAACGTGATCGCGCTTCGAGTGAGTCGAAAGGCGAAGTTGCGCCATGGTTGATCCCCGATCTCACTGGCAGAGCGAAAGCTTCAAGAGGCGCTTGCGCAGACGCAACGCCTCCGAGCGGCGTTTTCGATTTTTCGGCGTCGCCGCGGTCCTGGTCGCAGGCGCTGCTCTCTCGCTACTGCTCGTGAGCGTGCTCTCGAATGGACTCGGCGCCGCCTATCGAACCGAGTTCGCTCTCGACGTAGAGTTCGATCCCGAGATTCTCGGCATCGAAACGCCGCCGCCGGGTGAAGCAGTCGAAATTCTCGCATCCGCCGACTTTGGCGCAATCCTGCGCACATCTCTGATGCGGCGCTTCCCCGAGGCAGAAGGGCGATCCGAGATTCGCGAACTCACCGCACTGCTGAGCCGCGGCGCGTCCGCTGAACTGGCGGATCGACTCCGCGCGAAACCGGCGTTGTTGGGGCAGCGAGCGCGGATCTGGATCCCGACCTCCGATGACGTGAACTTCCTCTTGAAATCCAGGGAAAGCGATTCGGGCGCGAATCCGAGCACCCGACTGTCGGACCGGCAAGTCGGGTGGGTCGACGCACTCATGGACGAAGATCGGGTTGCGAATCGATTCAACAGTCGATTCTTCACCGCGGGTGATTCACGCGAACCCGAACTCGCAGGGATCGGTGGCGCGCTGATCGGAACCGCCCTTACCCTGCTCGTCACACTCGCGGTTTCGTTTCCGCTCGGCGTTTCAGCAGCGATCTATCTCGAAGAATTCGCACCCGACAACCGCTGGACGCGCCTGCTCGAAGTCAACATCAACAACCTCGCAGCGGTTCCATCGATCGTCTTTGGCTTGCTGGGTCTCGCCGTCTTTCTGGGCTTGTTCGGCATGCCGCGCTCGGCTCCGGTCGTCGGCGGCTTGACACTCGCACTGATGACCCTTCCGGTGATCATCATCGCAAGCCGCGCTTCGATTGCTGCCGTTCCATTCTGGATTCGCGAGTCCGCTAGAGGACTTGGCGCATCTCCGGTTCAGGTCGTCGCCCACCAGGTGCTCCCGATCGCGATGCCCGGAATCGTCACGGGAACCCTGCTCGGACTCGCTCGCGCGATGGGCGAAACCGCACCGCTCCTGATGATCGGCATGGTTGCTTTCATCGTCGATGTTCCCACGAACTTTGCAGATGCTTCGAGCGCGCTCCCCGTCCAGATATTTCTCTGGGCTGACAGCCCCGAACGCGGCTTCGTCGAGAAGGTTTCTGGCGCAATCCTCGTTCTCTTGGCGTTGCTCGCAATCCTCAATGGCGCAGCGATCATGCTGCGGCAACGATTCGAGCAACGCTGGTAGACCTGATGCCGGAGAACCAATCCATGACCAACGCCATCGCTCCGACGAATTCAGCGCACGCGATCCCCGGATCCTCCGCTCGCGCGGGTCGTGGATCGATCAAGATGTCGGCCCGAGCGGTGAACGTTCATTACGGAGCTACGCACGCCGTAAAAGATGCGGTGCTCGATATCTCGATAAATGAGGTCACCGCCCTGATCGGACCGTCGGGTTGCGGAAAATCGACGCTGCTGCGCTGCTTCAATCGGATGAACGATGACATCGTCGGTTGCCGTGTCACTGGGGACATCAGGCTCGATGGCGAGCCCATCAACGATTCCGAGATGGATGTCGTCGAGCTTCGCGCGCGCGTGGGGATGGTTTTCCAAAAACCCTATCCATTTCCGAAGTCGATCGAAGAGAACATCGCCTACGGCCCCCGCATTCACGGGCTTGCGAAAAAAGGCATGGAACTCGATGCGATCGTCGAGCGAAGCCTCCAACGTGCCGGACTCTGGGACGAGGTCAGGGACCGGCTCGGCAGCCCCGCGAATTCGCTTTCCGGAGGACAACAGCAGCGGCTGTGCATTGCGCGCGCACTCGCCGTGGACCCGGAAGTCATCTTGATGGACGAACCCTGTTCTGCGCTGGATCCGATCGCAACCGCAAAGGTGGAGGAGCTCATCGACGAACTCCGCGGCGGCTACGCGATCGCGATCGTGACCCACAATCTGCAGCAAGCCGCGCGAATCTCGCAGAAGACGGCGTTTTTCCACATGGGCCAGTTGATCGAATACGGACCCACATCCGAAATCTTCACCAATCCGAAGGTTCAAAAGACAAACGATTACATCACAGGCCGCTACGGCTGATAGGACAAACGAAAATGACACGAACCTTTGATCCCGTAATCCGCGAACTCAGGGACATGCTTTTGCAGATGGGAAGCCGGTCGGAGGCGATCCTTCAAAAATCGCTTCGAGCGCTCGAGGAGCGGAGTGTGCAGTTGGCTGACGAAGTCGCGATCGACGATATCGATATCGATCGACTCGATGTCGCCATCGATTTTGCGATCCTCGAGGCGCTCGCGCTCAACGCGCCCGTCGCCGGCGATCTTCGCGAGGTATTCGGCATCAAGATGATTGCCACAGACCTGGAACGAGTCGGCGACCTCGCCCGCAATATCGCCAAGAGCGCACGCCGTTCTGCGGATCGAGCCGAACTCGAACCGCCGGAAGCGCTCGATCGACTGGCTCGCTCGGCCCTCGACCAACTGCGACGCTCGCTGGACGCCTACGCGCGCGGGGACGTCGAAACCGCACGGGGGGTTCTCGAGGGTGACGACCAAGTCGACGCCGAAGAGGATGTGGTGATCGTCCAGGAACTGACCGAGATTGCGCGAGACGCCTCGATCGCCCCACAGGCCGTGGATCTGATTCTCGTCGCCAAGAACCTGGAACGCGTGGCGGATCACGCGACCAACATCGCCGAAGACGTAATCCTGATCATCGAGGCACAAAACATCAAACACGCCGCGAAGTTCGGCGCGACCAGCTAATTCGGGCGCGGCAATCGGACTGCGGGGTACCTAGGACTTTGCGCGAGGCAAGCGCAACGTGAAGGTAGAGCCACGCCCCGGTGCGCTTTCGACGGAAATTTCGCCGTCCATGCTCTGCACGAGGTGCTTGACGATCGCGAGCCCGAGCCCCGTCCCGCCCGCGGCGCGAGAGCGCGCTTTGTCGACCCGATAAAAGCGCTCGAAGATGCGCCCGAGCTCAGCCTCGGGAATGCCGATACCGGTATCAGACACGCGGATGCACGCCCACCTTTCATCGCCGTCCACACCCAGATTCACCTGGCCGCCCGCTTCCGTGTATTGGCAGGCGTTGTCCAGAAGATTCCGGATGACCTGCTCGGCAGCGTGGGGGTCGGCCCAGGCCACTGGATCGCCCTTGGCTTCCTGTTCGACTTCGATGTTCTTTTCGCGGAAGGCCGCATCGAAATCCCGAACGACGCGATCGACCAACGCGGCGATGCTCACGTTGGCGAGTTCCAACCTCACTTCACGCCCTTCCGTTTCCGACAACTGCAGGAGGTCGGCAACCAATCTCCCCAGCCTTCGGGCGTGGCGATCGATGATCTCGACATGGGAACGACTCGTCGCATCCGTGAGAGCATCGGAGTGAAGAAGCGTCTCGGAGAAGCCCTGGATTGCGGTAAGCGGCGTCCGGAGTTCGTGCGATGCGTTCGCGACGAACTCACGCCGCACCTTGTCGAGTTGAGCGACTTCCGTCATGTCGTGAAGGACCGCGACGGTTCCGAGGCGCACTCCGGAACCGGTCGGAAAACGAACGGCGTGTACCTGGATCATCTTCTCCATCGGGTGCGCCACGGTGATCATCCTCGAAACGGGCTCGTCTGTGCTCGCCGCATCCCGCAGTACCGCTTCGAGATCGACGTGCCGCGCAAACTCCATCAGCGTGAGCTTCTCGGTACCAACCCCGACTCCAAGCAACGCGGCGAGTCTTTCGTTTGCGAGTACGACATTCATCTCGGAATCGACGACGAGAACTCCCTCGACCATCGAATTCAAGACCGCTTGTAGTTGCTCCTTTTCGCGATTCGCCTGCTCGAGGCGCTCTTTGAGCTGATCGGCCATGCGGTGGATTGCGTTGGAGATCGCGCCGAGCTCATCGCGGCTTCGGCGGGGAATCCGATACTCGAGGTTTCCGTCTGCGACAGCGGTGGTCAGACGCTGGATCTCGCGGACGGGCCGCAGGGTGAACCAGGCGAGGCCGTAGGAAAGCGCCAATGCGGCGAGCAGACCGATCGAACCCGATACGAATAGAACATGGCGGAGCCCGGCGAACGCGCTCTCGAGATCCGAGAGCTCGATCGCAACCCTTACCACGCCAGCGCGACCCTCTCCCACCGGAACCGCCAGATAGAGCAACTCGCGGCCGACGGTTTCGCTGCGGCGCGCGTTCTGGCCGATCCCTCCGGCTAGCGCTGCGCGAACTTCGGGCCGATCGCCGTGATTTTCGACCATCGGCAGCCGCTCGAGCGGCACTTCGGAATCGCCCACGACTGAACCCGAGGCGTCGATCAGCGTAACTCTCGCTCCTGCCGCCTGCCCCGCGCGATCGGCGACCCGATCAAAGTGCGCGCGATCCCCGGAGTTGAGATCACTGCCGTGGATCAACTCGCGAACCAGGCTGGCCCGCGCCTCGAGAGAGCGTGCGGACCGTTCGACTTCCCTGTTCTTCAAACCGCGCTGCGCGACGAGACCAGAAACCCCGACGACGAGCACGACGAGGCCCGAGAGGGCCGCCATGAGCTTCAATTGACTCTTCGACACGCTACCGCCTGATCAGTCTGCCCGGAGGTTGCGCCCCCGCTCGTCGCCGAGTGGTCAGCCATCGGCAAAGCGATAACCGACTCCGCGCACCGTCTCGACGGAATCTCCAGCACTGCCCAATTTTTCGCGCAAACGCTTCAAATGAGTGTCGATCGTCCGAGGCGTCACGGTGACGTCGCTCCCCCAGACTCGTTCGAGCAGGGCTTCGCGGGTCACGACACGCCCCGGGCGCGACATGAGTTCCCGCAGCAGATCGAATTCCTTCGCGGTGAGTGGCGCCTCGGCGCCATCTACCGTGCAGCGATGGCGCGCCGCGTCGAGCCGAATGGCACCGTGTTCCAGTGCCTGCTCGGCGTCCGCATCGGCGAACCGGCGGCGCAATATCGCTGCAACCCTGAGGACGAATTCGCGCGGACTGAATGGCTTGGTGACATAATCGTCCGCACCGAGTTCGAAGCCCACGACCCGATCGACTTCCGCGGCCTTTGCGGTCAACATGATCACGGGTATGTCGGCCAGCGCCGGATCCGACCGGATCTTCCGACACAATTCCGTTCCCGAGATATCGGGAAGCATCAGATCGAGGACGACCAGATCCGGCGGTGAACGACGCAGAACCTGGAGCGCCTCTCGCCCTGACGATGCAGTCTCGACGCCGTAACCGGCCTGATCGAGATTGACGCGGACGAGTTCGCGCAAATCCGGCTCGTCATCGATGACGAGGATCTTCTTCATGGCGACGAGATGATAACCACAACAAGAGGCTCGGGAACCACCCGTGACGACGAAGTCATCCAATCGAAGCCGGGCCGTCACCGAATCGCCATCCACGCCGGCAGGCGACGATCCCCATTAAACGGCGCGGATACAAGGCTTGTCGCCACTCATTGCAGGTATCCCAACGCGCGCAGCTTGTCCGCAATCTGGGGATCGATCCGGATACCCGAGCGCACCGCGCCAGGAAGTGGCGTGCGCCGCTGTTGGGCGTCGAGCAGCGGGCGCAATCGATCGACCGCATCGGGCTCGATCTCGATCAGATTCACTTCCTCGTCGGGATCCACACGCAGGTCGTAGAGATGCTCCCGGCGCGAGTCGTCGAGGTCCCTCGCGAAGCTCCAGCTTCCGGTGCTCACGGATTGCTGGAGTGTCGCATCGCGAAAGAGCAGAGCCGGTAGCGACGCGTAGCTGGTGCGATCGCGTGCGGCCTCACCGGGATCGGCGTTCAGCAGCGGCAGTAGGGATTCGCCCTGGAAGGATTCCGGAATCGGAATCCCAGCCAGTTCGAGCAGCGTCGGGGCCAGATCGAGATTGCGGGCCTGACCTGGAACCCGCAGCGGTCGCGTCGCCTTTGGCAGGCGGATCACGAGCGGCACCCGGAGCGCGGGCGTTCGCGCGTTTCGCGCGTGCCCCCAACGCCGGTCTTCGCCAAATGACTCGCCGTGGTCGCTCGCGAGGACCAGCACGGTATTTTCGAGTTGGCCCATCGCGGCGAGCTTCGCGCGCAGGCGCTCGAGCACGTGATCGATCCAACGAATCGCCGCTCGATACGCACCCTCACTGTCGGTCCCAAACTGCTGAAACTCCGCGGGCGCCGCGTACTCGTGGACATCCATGAAGTGGAGATAGAGGAAGAACGGCCCCGCTTCTTCGTGTGCATCGAGCAAACGCTCGGCTTCGAGGTAGACGTTGTCGGCGTGGGGCCACACCATGCTCTTCATCCACGGAACGTTCGCACCGCGCGGAAAGACGTAGCGATCGAAGCCCTGCTGAAAACCGAAGGTCGCCGCGAGCCAGCCATTGCTCTGCACCCCATAGGTGGCGTATCCCGCGTTCTGGAATTGCTCTGCGAGCGTGGTAGCGCCGTCCCCAAGGGCATCGCGAACCTCGCGCACACCGTGGTCGGCGGGCCAGAGTGAAGTCATCATCGAGGCGACGGAGACCTTCGTCCAGGACGATTGCGCCCGCACCGCTTCGAAGACCACTCCGTGCGCGGCCCAGCGCGCGAGTTCGGGTGTGACTCCGCGCGTGTCGCCGTACGGCGTGGTCCAATCCGGTCGCAGGGTGTCGACGACGACCAGCACGATGTTCGGCCTGCCCGATTCCGGATCGTCCCGCTCCATCACTGCACTGCGGGTCGCACCTTCATCGGGTCCCACGTTGGGAGCGGGCGCGTCATCGGCATCTTCGAGTTCGCGATAGGCGATTTCGAGGTGGCGCTGCGTGTCGACCGAATCCGGATTCAGCGCACGCGCGCGTTCGAGCAACTTGACCGAGCGAGCCGCCAACCCCTTCTTCAGGTAGACCCAACCGAGCGTCTCGACGACCTGCGGGTTTGCGCTCGCCCTCGCGTAAGCCCGACTCGCCATTCGCACGGCCTCATCGATCTCTCCCATTTCGACCAGCAGCATTGCGAGGTTGTTGTACGGTGCGAAGGCCGCTTCGTCGAGTTCGATCGAGCGACGGTAGGCGGCTGCAGCCTCGGCGTGACGTCCCTCCTGTTCGAAGACGACGCCCCGCATGAAGTGCATCGCCGCATCGTAGGGACGCGCGGCGAGGTAACGCCCGAGGTCCGCACTCGCTCCCTCCAGGTCTCGCGTCGCCGCTCGGAACGTGGCGCGGAGCTTGAGGGGTTCGAGAAAGGTCGGATCGATCGCAAGCGCAGCATCGACCGCGGCATCTCCCGTCGCCAGATCTCCCGAAGAAAACGCCAGCGCCGCGAGCGTGGTGTAATAGCGGGGCTCGTCGGGACGCTCGGCAATGGCGATGCGCACCGCCCGCATTCCCGCCTCGACTGCTCCCTGGTTGCCGAAAATCAGCGCCCGTTCGTGCGTATATTCAGGAGCGGGGCCGTGCACAGACTCCGCCAAGTCGAGCACCTCGCTGGCTTCTGCCAACTTCCCCTGCACGCGTAAACTCATCGCCAGAAGCGCGGGCGCGTCTTCGCGATCGGGAAAGCGCTGCAGATAGAGACGAGCCGCCGATTCTGCGTTACCGCCCTCCCCCGCACGCGCGAGAAACGTCGCGAGGTTCGCGTACCCCTCAGACCCCGCCGGAAAACGCGCGATGAGTTGCACCGCATGCTCGGCGGCTGCCTTCCAGTCACCGCTCTCTTCGGCCAGGCGCATCAGCGCAATCGCCGGAGCGGGGTGGCTCCGGTCGCGGAGCATCGCCAACCCGTAACGCCGCCGGGCACCGGTGGGGTCACCCGCCTCCTCGAGCGCGCGGGCAAGCCA
Organism: Deltaproteobacteria bacterium; assembly: GCA_024640705.1. Taxonomy (GTDB): domain Bacteria; phylum Myxococcota_A; class UBA9160; order UBA9160; family SMWR01; genus JACZVU01. The sequence continues at coordinate 3,861 of JAHEEJ010000042.1, read as the reverse complement.
GTATTGGGTGTAGGCGCGATCGAGATTCGAAACCACGCGACTCAATTCCGAAGCGGCTCGCTTGGCATCTCCGGCAGCGAGTGCGAGGCGCGCCTGGAGGTAGACGACGTGCGGGTCGTCTGCTGCGAGCCGCTCGAATTCTCCGAGCGCGACGCGCGCGCGCGCGAAATCGCCGAGGTCGATCCAGGTCTCGGCCTCGTGCACGCGCAACATCGGAATCCCCAGATGGCCCTCGGCAGCTTCATGCAGGCTCGCCGCGGCCGCTTCGGTCTGACCCGTAAAAAGCAGAAACCTCGCGAGGAGCAGATAAGCGCTCGGCGAATCGGTCCACTCGACCAGGGCGCGCAGCGATTCTTCCGCCTCTTCTTGTCGACCCAGCAACACGTACGCCCAGGCCACCATCGCCTGCAAGGTGGGATGCTCGGGATTTCGGGAGAGCCCGTCGCGGGCGACTTCGAGAGCCTCTTCGAGCTGCCCCGCGGCCTGGAGGCTGCGGCTGAGCAGTTGCCGCAGCGCAATCTCATCGGGCGACTTCTCGACGAGCACGCGCATGCGCGCGAGGCCCGCATCCCGCTCTCCTCGTGCGAATTCGATCTGGGCGACCAACTCATCGAGATCTTGAATCCGCTCGGGCGTATGCGCTCGGCCCCTGGCTTCCTCGATCACCGTTCGCGCGTCTTCGATCCGCCCCTCGCGCAACAGTGTGAGTACGCGAGCGTAACTCGCTTGGGGAGATTCGGGGTAACGCTGCTGCGCGTCTTCGAAATACGCGAGCGCCGCATCGAGATCGCCGAGCTCGAGTTGTGCGCGTGCGCGCAGCAACAACGAGGCGAGATGCTGATCGGAATCAGCGGCGATGGGATCGAGAACGGCGAGGGTGCGAACCGGATCGCCCACCACGAGCGAAGCTCGCGCGACCAGGATTCGAAGCTCGTCGCGATCGGGGTAATCGGAGATCCCCGCTTCGAGTAGCCATAGCGCGTGTGCGGTCTCTCCCGCACGCATCATCAGGGTGGCGAGCTCGGCGAGTTCGTCGGGCGATTGCGGGCTCACGGCGCGCAAACTCGCGAGTGCGTCGCGCAATGCGGTGACATCGTGACGCGAAAACGCGTCACTCAGCGACTGGCGCGCAGCCTCGAGTGGGTCGGATGCATCGCGGCGGCACGCGGCCGTACCGAACAGCAACGCGATCGACAACACGAGCGAAAGCGCAGCAAGAGATCGCCTCGGTTCGGCTTGCGGGTGCTCGCCTACTGGGATGCCCCCCTGTTCTGCCTGCGGCGGCGCGAGAGACCCGCGAGCGCAATCGCACCCGGAATCAATTGCGCGAGCGACCCGGGTTCCGGAACTTCATAAGTACGAGACACCTCGGTTCCCATCAAGAAGATCGTTCCGGTCGTCGGCGTGCCGAGGGATGTCGCGGGAGGCAGTGAAATCGGCATATCGCCATCGACATTGGCGGCTCCAGGCGTATTGAGACTCGCCAGGAAAATGGTAAAAGGCTGGCCTTGTGAGGCTGGCCTGGTTCCAACGATGTCGATGGGGAAATTTCCGACCGAGCTACAGAATATGCCGGCGCACTTCAGATGGGCGCTGACGAACAAACTCATCCCCACACCGGTTCCCGTGCCCGTTGCCGTGCCCGTGCGTCCAAACATGACCGACTGCGTATTCGTAAAGGGCCCCGTCGATGTTCCCACTTGTGAGACGAACACAGGACCGGTGATGTGCGCAACGAATGCCGATCCAGCATCGACTGTCATATCGAGTGTGAGATTCTTCAACTGGGCGCTGCCGGTTTGAACCGAGGTGGCGCCCCCGCCGGTCTTGATCGCCGGTAAGATCGTGGTTGCTCCCATGCTGTGGATCGTCCCGTCCGGCGGGATAATGACCCCACCGAGCGAAATCGTCGTCGAACTGCTGAAGTCGAAATCGATTCCGACCGTATCGGCCTGGGCGCTCGTCGATAATACGAGGGCACACATTAGAACCAGAAACCGTATGCGATGCATCAAGTAACCTCTCCGTTGGCTTCACGGACCCCGCGCAGCGAGAGAATCCCGCTTTGCGAAGGCCACAGCTGGTTCGGGGGACTGCGATCGCATTCTCGCTCACCCGGGCGAGAAATCGCAACTTCGATTCTACCGAGGGCCAGATCGCTCGAGGGCGGGCGCGTTTGCAACGGCGTCAGGCTGATGGAGGTTGACGATCGCCAACGACCGATTGCAGCGAGCGGTCGTGCGCGCGCGACAGCGCGAATAGCGCCGTGATCGCCCCGATCAGTGCAAAGAACATGTCCCACTGCGTGTCCCAGACGTCGCCCTGGGTGCCCAGAAACGACTCCGACGCTGCGCCGTCGATCAACGCCGCCCACCACTCGACCAGCTCGTAAAACGCGCTGAACGCCAGACACATCGAAATGATGACGACGGCCAACCAGCGTCCCCGGGGGAGAGGCGACCACCGTATCAGGATTTCTCGCGCGAGAATCGCCGGGATGAAGCCCTGGGCGAGGTGGCCGAGACGATCGTAGTGGTTCCGGGAGAAATCGAACCACTCCTGCACCCAGAAGCCAGCGGGTACACGCGCATAGGTGTAATGACCACCCACCATCAAGATCACCGCGTGCAGAAACAAGAGCCGATAGAGCAGCGGCGAGAGGCGAAACCGCGAGAAGGTCGCGACCAGGATCGGCGCGCCGATCAGGACGGGCGCCACCTCCAACCACCAGGTCAGGCGATCGAACGGCCCGATGCCGGAGACGACCAACACCAGGCCCGTCAGTACGAGCAGAACCAGCGGCTCCCGCGAGGAGAGGATTCGTCCGACCATCGGCAAGTATGCTACCCGAAGTCCGCTGCAAAGATCTCCGAAATCTGGGGTGTCATCCGCAAAGATTGCGCGTCCGCCGTGACCCGTCCCTGCGAAAGGAGCGATCCATGAGCTTTTCGATACACCCCGCAGTCGACAAGGGCATCGAACCCGCGAACAGGGATTTCTCGGGCGGGAAACTCCACTGTCATTGCACGAATCAGCGGGTCGAAGTCAGCGTGAGCACGCAGTCCGCCCACAATCACCTGTGTGGTTGCACTCGATGCTGGAAGCCCAGAGGGGCGCTTTTTTCTCAGATCGCCGTGGTTCCACGCGACAGCCTGTCGGTGACGGCGAACGGCGTCAAGCTCAAGGTCCTCGATCTGTCGGCAGCGATCCAACGCCACATCTGCACGACGTGCGGCGTTCACATGTACGGCCGGATCGAAAACGACGACCATCCATTCTTCGGATTCGACTTCATCCACACGGAGTTGTCGGAAGAACAAGGCTGGTCCGAACCGGAATTCGCAGCCTTCGTCTCTTCGATCATCGAGTCGGGTGCGGATCCGGCGGGGATGGATGCCGTCCGCAAGCGGCTGAAAGAACTCGGGCTGGAGCCCTATGATTGCCTTCCACCTGCGTTGATGGATGCGATCGCCGCGCACGACCCAAGGCAGCCGATCTGACTCACTGACCGGATCGCCAGCTCATTCAGGCGTCTCTTCTCCCGGAGCACTCTTCGGAGATCCCGTTCATCTTCTTCGCGAGTTCGAAATCCAGCTTCGTGATGCCGTTCGCACTGTGCGTCACGAGATCCACGACGACCGTCGCGTAGACGTTCGACCACTCCGGATGATGATTCATGGTCTCCGAGCACAAGGCCGCGCGGGTCATGAAACCGAACGCCTGATTGAAATTTCGGAAGTGAAATTCGCGGTGTAGTTTGCCGCTCCGAACCATCCAACCCGGAACGCCCTCCAGCGCCTGTTCGATTTCAGCTTCGCCAAGCTTCTCGGGCCGACTCGAATCCGCCATCTCAAAGATTCC
>JAHEEJ010000321.1 GCA_024640705.1 Deltaproteobacteria bacterium | reverse complement strand
CCCGGTCGGATCCGGGCACATTTTCGATCAGGTAACGCATCAGCGTCGCGTACTCCTCGGGCTGCGTGTAACCGACGGTGTCGGGCACGTTGCACGTGGAGGCGCCCGCTTCGATCGCGGTTTTGAAGACCTCGACCAGGTAGTCCCGATCCGATCGGGTGGCGTCCTCGGCCGAGAATTCGACGTCGTCGCAGTAGCCGCGCGCCTGGCGGACCGCGCGATCCACCTCTTCGAGCACCTGCTCCCGGCTCAGTTTGAGCTTGTGCTCGAGGTGGATGTCGCTGGTCGCGATGAAGGTGTGGATGCGCGGACTTCGGGCTTTTTCGAGCGCCTGAGCGGCGCGCTCGACATCTGCGCTGCCCGTCCGCGCGAGACCGCAGACCGCCGCATTCTTCAGCTCGGCGGCAATCGCCTGAACGGACTCGAAGTCCCCCTCGCTCGCAATCGGGAAACCCGCTTCGATGATGTCGACACCCAGGCGCTCGAGCTGACGCGCCAACTGGAGTTTCTCTCCCAGATTCATGCTGCAACCCGGCGATTGCTCGCCGTCGCGCAAGGTGGTGTCGAAGATGCGGATCAACTCGTTACTCATCACTCATCCCTCATTCGGCTGATTCATCCCTCGCTCGGCTGGCTGGGCGGTGGATCGGACAACTCCAGCACGCGCCCGGTCCGGCGGCGCCAGAGCCACTCTACGGGCCCCGAGAAACAATAGGCGAGGCAGATGATAAATAGCGTGACGCTCGGCTCGTTGATGATCAGCGCGATCGCAAAGACCATCAACACGAGTGTCCCGTAGGAGTGGCGCAGATCGATCTCCTTGAAACTTCGATAGGGAATGGAGGTCACCATCAGAAGACCCACGATTGCGGTGCCCGCCGCGACGAGACCCGCGGGAACCGAAAATTCGAAGCCGAACTCGCGCAGAAAAGTGACGAGCAACACCGTCGTCGCCACCATGCCGGCGCCCGCCGGGCTCGGCAGCCCCTCGAAGCGCCCGCGGTAGCGGCTCGGTGCCACGTTGAAGCGCGCCAGCCGCAGCGCTGCGCACGCGGTGAACAGGAAGGCCATCACCCAACCGGTGCGCCCGAGCACCTGGAGGTGGCCCGCGCTGAAGGCGAGCATCGCGGGGGCCACGCCGAACGAGACGGTGTCTGCGATCGAGTCGTACTCGAGGCCGAAACGGCTGGTGGAACGGGTGAGGCGCGCGAGCCGGCCATCGAAGGCGTCGCACACCGCGGCCAGCACGATGCCCCAGGCCGCCAGATCGGGTTTGTCGTTGAAGGCCTGGACGATCGCGTAGAAACCGAAGAAGAGGCCCGCGGTCGTCACCAGGTGCGGAAGCACGAACAGCCCGCGGGGCGGCTCGCCGTGCTCGCGGCGGCGGCGGTGATACTGGTGTTTTTCGATCGGAGCTTCCGGATCTTCCATCCCCTAGCCCTCCGTACTTTCGAACTCCGCGATGATTGTACTCCCACCGCGCACGCGATCACGCGCCTTGACCTTCGCGACCGCGGTCAGCGGCAAGAGCACATCCGTCCGCGAACCAAAGCGGATCAACCCGTAGCGGTCACCGCGCCGAATCCATTCGCCCACCTGTGGGTGGCAGACGATGCGGCGCGCGATCAGGCCCGTGATCTGAACGACCTGAAATCGCATGCCCGCCGCGGTTTCGAGCGTCAGCGCGCAACGCACGTTCTCGGTCTCGGCCTTCCGGTTGAAGGCCGCCAGGAACGCCCGACCGCCGCGATCTTTGGCAACCACCCGGCCCGCGAGCGGGCAGCGGTTGACGTGCACATTGAACACCGACAGGAAGATGCCAATGCGCAACCACTTGTTTCCGTCGGAACCCTCGACCTCCGCGACGTCGATCACACGCCCATCGGCGGGCGCGACGACGCTGTTTTCGCCACCCGGGATTTCCCGGGGCGGATTGCGGAAGAAGCAGGCCACGAAGACCGTGAGGCCCAGCAATACGAAGCCCGCGGTCGTCCAGCCCAGCAGCCCGCAGGCGCCCGCGAGCGCAAGCGGGGCCGCGCCGAGCGAAAACGCGTCGCGGACGACGAACTCGGTGGGCCGTTCGATGAATATCGAGTCGGCTTCTGCGGGGTCGGAGTCCGCCATTTCAGTTCTTCGAGCGGTCGACCAGGCGCTGCTCCTTCAACCAGGGCATGAGGTTGCGCAACTTCGCGCCGATCTTCTCCATCGGGTGCGCCTCTCCCCGTTTGCGCAGCGCGCGGAACTGGACGTTGCCGGATCGATTTTCGAGGATGAATTCCTTCGCGAAGATCCCCCGCTGGATTTCGCCGAGAATCTCCTTCATCCGCTCCTTCACACCCGCGTCGATGACCCGCGGACCGCGCGTGAGGTCCCCGTACTCGGCGGTGTTCGAAACCGAGTAGCGCATGTTGGCGATGCCATCTTCGTAGATCAGGTCGACGATGAGTTTGACCTCGTGAATCGTTTCGAAGTACGCCATCTCGGGCGAGTAACCGGCCTCGACCAGCGTCTCGTAACCCGCGGTCATCAGCGACGTGAGCCCGCCGCAGAGCACCACCTGCTCGCCAAAGAGATCGGTCTCGGTCTCTTCGCGGAACGTGGTCTCGATGATGCCCGCCCGGCCCGCACCGATGCCCTTCGCGTAGGCGAGTGCGATCTGAAGTGTGTCGCCGGACGGATCCGCGGAAACCGCGACGAGCGACGGCACGCCGCGCCCCTGCTCGTAGTGGGCGCGCACGGTATGGCCGGGGCCCTTCGGCGCGACCATGAAGACGTTGATGCCCTCCGCGGGCTGGATCGACCCGAAATGGATGTTGAAGCCGTGGGCGACCGCGAGGTAGTTGCCCGGCTGCAGGTTCGGCCCGATCTGCTCCTCGTAGACCTGGGCGGCCGTTTCGTCGGGCAGCGTCAGCATTGCGATGTCGGCTTCGCGCGCGGCTTCCGCGGGCGACACCACGCGCAGCCCGGCGGATTCGGCCTTCGCGCAGGACGGCGAGTCTTTGCGCAGGCCGACCACGACGTTCACCCCGGAGGCCTGCAGGTTCTGGGCGTGGGCGTGCCCCTGGCTCCCGTAGCCGATCACCGCGACCGTCTTGCCGTCGAGGCGCCCGAGATCTGCGTCTTTGTCGTAATAGATGTTCAGCGCCATGAGTTTCGATCTCCTGCGGTGGACTCGAATCCGGGCGGCAATGCCCGGTCGAATGCCCACTCTGACACAGCCCCCCGCACCGCGCAGCCAAGCGCGGACCTCCCGACGGGCTGACAATCAATACTGGCCAAGAGGAACTGGGAGACGGCCTTTGAAAGCGCTTCGGCCGATTTCCGAAGGCGCTGGCTAGACGCAAAATTAATCAATGAATTCGGGCGTGTCAAAGACTGGCTTCGACACGGCGCGGCGGGCCTGCCGCCGGCTTGCGAAGCTCCGACCGGCTTGTGAGCGTCAATCCAACTTGGGGGGCTGCGGCGCGGGCTCGAAGCGCTCTCCGGTGCGCTTCACCTCGGCCTCTGCACGCCGCAGGTAGTGGGGGGCGAGTTGCGCTGCGTGCACCCACGACCCGCGCGCGAGCTGCTCGACGCCCAGCGCTCCGACGTGTCGCGCGCGCGCATTGCCTTCGGGTGGTGGCAGCAGCGCGACGCCCTCACCGAGCGCGGCCGCGATCACCTCCCCGCAGAGTGCCGCGCCCTCGCCCACCAACACGCAGGGGGGGCGAATCTGCGCGCAGAGCGCCTCCGGGGTGTAGACGCCCTCGGGCACAGCCACCTCCCAGTCGGAACTCGCCGCATAGGCGGCCGCGTAGACCTCGCCGCGGCGGGCGTCGAGCATCGGCACGACGAGCCGATCCGCCCGATCCGCCGCGCGAGCCAGCGCTGCCAGGGTCGAAACCGGAGCGACCGGCAGGTCGCTCTCGAACGCGAGTCCCTTGAGGGTCGCAATCCCGACGCGAAGGCTCGTGAAGGAGCCGGGACCGATCGAAACCGCGAAGGCCTCGAGGTCTCCAAGCGCCACACCCGCGCGGCCCAGCAGCGTATCCACGGCGGGCAGCAGCGTCGCGGCGGTGGGACCCGCCGGAACCGAGATCTCGTCGACGAGTTCCGGCCCGCGCAGCAGCGCGACGCTCGAAGCCGCGGTCGCGGATTCCAGCGCGAGCAGCAGCGGAAGCGAGCGGGGATCCTTTAGAGGCCTCCGGTCAGCCAATCGAGGACTCGGGACCAGTTGCGAGAGATGTCGTTCCAGAACGCGAAGCCCATGATGACCACGAGCATCGTGAATCCGATCTGCTGGACGAATTCGCGGGTGCGCAGCGAAAGCCGCTCGTTGCGAACGCCCTCGACGAGGAAGACGATCGCCTG
>JAHEEJ010000320.1 GCA_024640705.1 Deltaproteobacteria bacterium | reverse complement strand
GTGCGTTCAGTTCGGATCCGAAATCGGTATCTCCGAGCAGCACGGCCACTTCTTCGACCTTCTTGCCGAGGATGCGCAGGTGATGGCCAAACACCCAGCGGTTGCGCGCTCGAATGCCGCCCTCGATGGTGGTCTCCAGCTCGTCTTCGAGGCTTTCACCGAAATCGCAGCGAACCAGGGCTTCGGCGTAGACCTCCTGCCATTCTCGAATCCGGGTCGCAATCTGCGCGCTGCCGAGGAGCTTTTCGAGGTTGTGCACGATCCGCTCGAGGATCGCGCGTGGCTCGGCTTCCTGTCTCGCCGCCTTATCGGTGTCGGATACTTCGTCGAAGCCGAGAGCCGCCAGGCCGTCGACGTTGCCGCTCTCGAAATATTCGTGATAGGCCTTGGCGAGATCGAGCGTCGATTTTCCGAGTGCGTGGTGGCTGCTTCGTCGCAGCTCGTTGGCAATCCGGCTGCCTCGAACGTGGACCTCCGAGAGATCGATTGAATCGACCCACACCTGATCGATCAGGCTCGGTCGAAGCAAGAGGCCGGAGGCTTTGCGCACGAGTATGCGCATTCCCAGGCGCAGGCGATCCGCAAATGGGCACTTGAGCACTTCGACGATTTCCGCATTCAGCTGATGCACCTCGGAGCGCAGGTTCTTGGCATCCAGAAATCCGCGGAAAGAATGCTCGCACAGGCGCATCACGATACCGCGGAGATAGATGGCGGCCCCGTAGTAGTTGGCGGACGCCCCGAGTTGTTTGAGCAGCGCCGTCATATCGCGGACTCGCGAGATTCGAATCTCGGGCATCTCTTCGACCGAGTAGCCGTAGATCTCGCCGTCGAGGTCGATCACGTCGCCGCGCACCCCGGTCATTTCGGCCAGGAGTTCGTCGGTGATGATGGTGCCAGGCTGCAGCGGTCTCGAGCTGACGGTGACTTCACCCGCTCGTACGTCGTGCACCAGGAAGTCGTCGCCGGCCAGATACGGGACCAGCACCCGACCCTCGGTGCGGATGATCTTGTCGTTGACGATTTCGAACGGCCGAACCGTCTTCATCGTCTGGGTTCGGACCCGCAGATACTGGCGCAAGGCGATGCGGCGCTGATCGGGGTCTGCATCCGTCGCGTAGTTGCGGTAGAACGCCGCGCTCACCTCGCGCACTGCATGGTGTTGCGCTTCGCTGAGTGCCGTTCCGGCGCTCGGTGAGGGGCGAGCCTGCGCGCGGTCGGCGGCAGCGATCGCGGGAGCGACGCTCGGCTGCGGGCGACCCTCGGTGGTGGCGGGAGCAGCGCCCTCTCCGGAGCGAGGCGGCCGCCTCTTAGGCAGCGACGACGGAGAGGCGAGCTGTGGGTCCTCGTAGACTCCGGTGAGTCGGCGCAGCTCGGTGTGGATGGGGGTGCCTTTGCCTTCCAGGATCACGGCGACCTGGCGCAGTGCCGCCACGTAATCTTCCCAGCGGATGCCATCGACCGACACGCCGTGCTCGTTCGCCAGCCGCTCGATGATGACGAGCATTTCCTCGCGCATCAGCTCCCAGAACTGCTTCCCGCGCACGCTCGCGATCGCCCGGGCCATTGCCAGCGAGGCCGACAGCACGGCGTTCATGCCGAGGTTCTGTTTGCGCTGCATCACCTTGACGACTTCTTCGGCGGAGGCGTCCGGGGCGAGCTTGCCGCGACGTTCGGCAGTGCGCCGCTCGAGCTGCAGCAGGGCGCGGTCGATGTCGAGGAACGAAGAACTGGCGAGGTCGCGGCCGCGGAAGTAGGGCGCGATGACCTCGCGCACGTTGTCGACCGCGTTCAGACAACCTTTGCCCTGGTAGCGCCGCGCTCGCACGAACAGGGCGACGAGATCGTCGTCGCTGAGTTCCTGCACCTGCGCCAATGTCACGTCTTTGCGGAAGGAGTACACGCCAGCCTCGACCTCGTCGAGAATCGCGCGGTGGGCTGCAACGGTTTCGGCGTGTTCGGCACCTTCGAACATGCCGTCCACGAGGTGGACCGCCTCGCCGGTTCCGGCGGAGGTTCCCAGCGGAGTGGCGCCGCGGAAACTCAAGCGAACGTCACCCTTGGGTACACTGATATCCGCTTCGACGCCGACCGTCGGAATGCCCGCGTTGGTCGGTTCTTCATTGGCAGACAGGTCGACGATCAGCGCGCTGCCGTCGACAGCCCCGGTAGCGGCGTGTCCGCGGTCGATCATTGCCATCTGCGTCGCAACGGAGTGGTACTTCACCAGTCGCTCGGTATTCGCACCACCGCCGGCCTTGAGGCCCAACGCGTTCGTCGACAACGCGATGTGCGCTTCCATGTCGTCGTTGGGGCTCTTCGAGCGGTGCGAGATTACCAGCGTCAGTCCCTTGCTGAGCGCGACCAGCATCGCCAGGACCGTCTCGTGCAGCGTTCCGATCTGGTTCGCCTTGATCAGCGCCGAATTGACCAATCCGCGGTCGGCGGCGTTCTCGATCGTGGCGTCGTTGGTGGTGATGAGGTCGTCGCCGATGATCAATAGCCGCTCACCCTGGGCCGCGTGAAGCAGCTTCCAACCCTCGTGATCATCCTCCGAGAAACCGTCCTCGATCGACAGCAGCGGAATTTCGAGTTCGCGCAAGGCGTGGTCGTAGAGTTCGAGCACGCCATCCCGATCGAGCACCGTCTTGCTTTCGTCGCGCCAGAACAGGTACGTGCCGATACTGTCGGGCACGCCGAATTCTTCTCGGTAGGCAATCTCGAGTTCGCTCATCGCGGGGTCGAGAGCGATGGCCACGTCTTCACCCGGCCGATAGCCACACTCTTCGATCGCCTGCTTCATCATTGCCCAGAGTCGGACTTCGGGCAGCCGATACTCGCCGCGGTCGATGTAGGGCGCGAGACCGCCTTCGAGACCGATGCCCATCACGCGGCACCCCTCTGCGTTTTCGATGACCTCCTTGAGGCGGGATTGCAGCGCGACCGTCATCTCCTGGGCGTCGAGATAGTTCTGCGCCCCCCGGATCAGGAACATCGCCTCCTGCATGCTGATGTTCGATTCGGGGTACTCCTTGATGGTATGGCGACCACCCATCCCGCAGTTGCGAAACTGCCAGGGCGCGGTGACCGGGCCGAGGTTGGGGTGAAGCACTTCTTGCATGTGGGTTTCGACGAGCTGCCGTTTTGCCTGCGCGGCCTGTGCAAACCAACCGGTGGGCGGCGGTAGCGCCTCGGCCGTTTCGCGCGCCTTGCGTTCGCGTTGCTGGAACTCGCGGTATTTACCGCGATCTGCGATCCGGAAGTCGAGCCCGGCGACGATCCCGATGCCCAGCAGTAGCCGACCGATGTAAATGGCTGGCATCACGGACAGCCACAGCCCGATGCCGAGCAACAGGATGGCCGGGGGCAGCGTGAGGAGTGAGAGGTTGCGGCTGGCCCTGGGCCCGGCGGCGGCCACCGCCAGATTGAACGGCGCGTCGGGGTAGTAGTTCAATCCTTGTTTCTTGATGCCCGTCGCTCGTCCCCACGGCGCCAGCGCGAACAACTTCGCCAGATAAAGCCAGCGGGACACTCCGCGGCGTTCCAGGTTGGCCTTGACTTCCTCGGCGATCGAATCGTTCAACGCGTTGAGCCGGGCCGCGGTCAGGAAGTGGCCGATCTCGTGGATTGCGATGCCGACGTGAAACGTGATGTAGACGAAGATCGCGGATAGCACGGTCTCCGGACTCACGAAGATGAATTCAAGCACCTCACCCTTGGAAACATCCATTGACGGCAGGACGAGAACCGATGAAATGAAGGCCGCGTGGAACGAAACCAGGATGTGGTTCGCGAGCACCCACCCATCTTGCAGGTAGGCTCTGTTGTCGGTGATCGCAGCTTGGTGGGTTCGGGTGAGCTTTCGCGCAATGCGGGTGAAAAAATCGGCGCCAATCATGACCGCTTCTCTGTGAACAGGTTTAAGGGGTACGATGAAAGATCGGTGATTCCTTGCGGCCAGAGACTAGCAAGCTGAGGCAAAACGGCGCCAAGAGTTTGGAGCCAAATCGCGCTCTCCGCTTCGCATCGTTCGCAGCGGATACCAGGCATCGATTCAGTGATGTGACTTGATTGCCGCGCAACGAATAACGCCCAGACGCGGGTTGCTGGAGCCCGCTCGCGAGCCAGATCTCGGATCCCAGCTGGAATATTGCCTCGGTGCGGCTGCGGGGGGAGGGACTTTTGGCCTCAGTCCTCGACCTCGAGTACGAGCTGCTTGGTGCGCGCGCGGCGGATGCGCGCGGCTTCCAGGGCCAACAGGCGCTCCTGGTAGGCGCTCGCGTCGAATTCGACCACGAGCAGGCTTTCGCGCTCGTCGCCGTCGCTGGTTCGCGCCTTGACGGTCAGCTGATTCTCGCCGGGCG
>JAHEEJ010000041.1 GCA_024640705.1 Deltaproteobacteria bacterium | reverse complement strand
AGCCGATCGAGAGTTCCGGCATGATGCGATCGATCTCTTCCGGGAAGAGCGTCATCCCGAAGTCCCAGGGCGCTCCTTCGACCGCCCAGTGGCGCGGATTCTGCTCGTAGAGCCCCAGCAGTACGCCGTCGCCTTCGCGCTGCAGATAGGTGAAGCCTTCGAGATCGGTGACCGCCGCCATCAGCCCTTCGATCGCCGCGACCTCGGGAATGGCCTCGGTGATGAGGTAGTGATGGGGCATCGGCACGAGCGGGTGATCGACGCCGACCATGTTGCCGACCCGCCGCGCCCACAAGCCCGCGGCGTTGACGACGTGCTCCGCGGTGATCGTGCCCTTCTCGGTCTCCACGTTCCATTCACCGCTCGGAAGCCGGCGAAGCGAGAGCACGCGATTGCGCAAGATGACTTCGGCGCCGCGCTTCTTGGCCGCGCCCGCGTAGGCGTGGGTTGCACCGTTTGGATCGAGGTTGCCTTCGTGCGGATCGAAGAGCGCGCCCGTCAAGCCGGCGGGGTCGATGATCGGCACCATCTCGACTGCTTCCTCGGGCGTGAGCAACCTCGCCTCGGTGCCCATCGCGCGCAACCAGGCGAGTTCCGACTTCAACCACTGCGCCCGTTCGGGCGTGCCTGCGAGCTCGAGACCACCGCTCAGCTTCAGGCCAATGCTCTGCCCGCTCTCCTCTTCGACCTGCGGATACATGGAGATCGTGTATTTCTGGAGCGCAGCCACATCGAAGTCGCTGTTGATTGCATGGAACCCGCCTGCGGCGTGCCAGGTCGAGCCAGCGGTGAGTTCTTTGCGCTCGATCACCGCGACATCCGTCAACCCGCGCAGGGTCAGGTGATATGCGACGCTGCAACCGACGATGCCGCCGCCGATGACGACGACCTGATACTGACTCTTCATGCGGTAACCACCATATTGAACGAAGGATCGAGCGCGGCGGAGTATATCCGGCGAACACCGCGATTCCATCACCACGGTTCGCAGCCCAGGATCCCGGACTGAGCCCCTGAACAGCCCGACCCACCGACCGATCATCCGGCCGCGCCTCGGCCTTCGGTACTCGAATTGGAGGACGCGAGACACTGCGGTCGCAGGCGGCACGGATGCTAGCCTCCTGGACGCGATGAGTAGATCGATCATGGGAACCATGACGAACGAGGAGCTGCTCGAGCAGCTGGCCAACCGAACCCAGGAGTCGGGAAAGCGAAACTCCGGATCGGCATAGGCGATCATGGAGTTTCTCCACTTCATCAGTCTGCTCGTCTTTCTTCTCCTGCTGCTGACCGCCGGAATGATGCTGAATCGGCGCAGGCGGCGGCGACGTGCATTGGCCGCGTCGTTTCCCGCTGATTGGCTTGCGATCATTCGGCAGAACGTCCCGCCCTATTCCAAGCTGTCTGCCGAGGTGCAGCAGCAGGTGCGCGCCTACACGCAGGAATTCCTGTACGACAAGAACTTCGAGGGTTGCGGCGGCCTCGTCCTCGACGACGAGATCAGGGTGACCATCGCGGCCCAGGCCAGCCTGCTGCTCCTCAACCGGAAGGTGCGCTGTTACCCGAGGCTCTACTCGGTGCTCGTCTATCCCAGCGCTTACGTGGCCAGGAGTGAAACCGATCGAGAATCGGTGCGCCTGGGCGAGTCGTGGCAGACCGGAGCGGTGGTGCTCGCGTGGGACAGTGTGCGGCACGGGGCGGCGAACTTTGCCGACGGTCGCAACCTGGTGATCCACGAGTTCGCCCATCAACTCGATCAAGAGGATGGCTCGAGCGACGGTGCGCCGATCCTGGCGGGTCGTTCCAGCTATACGGCCTGGGCGCGGGTACTGTCGAGGGAGTACGAACGACTCCGCAAACGGGTCGACAAAGGCAAGAACAGCGTCATCGATGCCTATGGAGCATCTCATCCCGCGGAGTTCTTCGCCGTGGCCTCTGAAGCCTTCTTCGAAAAGCCGCGGCAGCTCTGTTCGAAGCACCCCGAGTTGTACGACGAGTTGCGGAAATTCTACCAGGTCGATCCGCGGGAATGGATTTAGACTCCGGCGTGGGTCGCGGAGTGGAAATCTGTTCGGGACAGGCATCTGTCGCTGGCGCTTCAGAGGGCAGTTTGTCAACGTAAGCCGCAGTTCCGTGCGTCGTTGGATTCGAGCGGCTCTCGCCCCGTGAGCGGCCGAGCGAATGAGCCTGGAGAGACGACGAAAGTCCTGAACGGGGATGAATCTAGGAACGACTATGGCATGCAATAGCATCGTAATGGTGAAGCAGGTTCCGGACACCTCGAACATTTCGGGCGAAGTGATGCGGCCCGACGGAACCGTGAACCGCGCCAAGCTGCCGGCCGTCTTCAACCCGGACGACAAGGTGGCCCTCGAGTTGGCACTCGAGCTGCGCGATCGCTTCGGTGGCAAGGTCACCGCGATCACGATGGGGCCCGCGAAGGCCGGCGAACTGCTGCGCGAATGCCTCTACATGGGTGCCGACGAGGTATACCTGATCACCGACCGGAACTTTGGCGGCGCGGACACGCTGGCGACGTCCTACACCCTGAGCAAGGCGATCGAGAAGCTTGGTTCCTACGACTTGATTTTCGCCGGCCGCCAGGCAATCGACGGTGACACCGCGCAGGTGGGGCCGCAAACCGCAGAAAAACTCCACATCCCCCAGATCACCTATGCGGAGAAGATCATCGATCTCAAAGCAGGCAAGATTCTCGTGAAGCGGAGAATCGACGGCGGCTACGAAATCCTGGAATCCAGCCTGCCGCTGCTGATTACGGTCCTGAAAGAAGCCGCCACACCGAGGCCCTTCAAGGCGAGGCGCCTGATGTCACTCAAGAAGGCTCGCACGCGCCTCGAGCTGGAAAAGGAGGCCTCCTCGCCCGAAGAACTCGAAAAACTCATCGCCGACTACGCGAGCAAGGGCCTCTACATCCCAACCTGGAGCCGCGAAGACCTCGGCATCGAGCTCGAGCGCTGTGGCATCGAGGGCTCGCCGACCAAGGTGCACAAGGTGGAGTCGGTCGTTCTCTCGAGTGAAGGCCACGAGCAGATTCCGCCAACCGCCGAAGGCATTGGAAATCTCCTCGATTCTTTGATTGGGGAGCACTTTTTCGGATAGGGCGCAAAATGGACAACGGATCGCGAGAAGTCTGGGTATTCATCGAACATCATTCCGGGCGCCCGGCTGACGTCAGCCTCGAGCTTCTGACCAAGGGCCGAAAACTCGCGGAGAAACTTCGCGGACCGCTCAAGGGCATCCTGATCGGTCACGAAGTCGACGCCGTGGCCAAAGAAGCTTTTCGTTTTGGGGCGGACGAACTACTCGTGGTCGAACACCCCGACCTGCGCGATTACCGAACCCTGCCCTACAGCCGAATCCTCTGCGAGCTGGTCGAGGAAAGACAGCCGAGAGTCATTTTGTACGGCGCCACTTTCATCGGGCGCGACCTCGCCCCGCGAATTGCGTCGAACTCGGCGAGTGGCCTCACGGCCGACTGCACGGATCTTCAAATCGGCGACGTGACCTGGAAGAAGCAGCAGTATCAGGATCTTCTGCTTCAGATTCGCCCCGCCTTTGGTGGCAACATCGTCGCGACGATCATCACGCCAGACGCCAAGGTCCAGATGGCCACGGTCCGCGAGGGCGTGATGGAGATGGTGCCGTTGGAGGCGCCCTGCGACGGGAAGATCACGAAGATCCTCTACGAGCCCAAAGCGGCGGACCAGCTCGTGAGAATCGTCGAACGCCACCGCGAAGAAAAGCGGAGCAACTTGAAGGGTGCGTCGATCGTCGTGGCCGGCGGCTATGGCGTGGGATCCAAGAAGACCTTCGACATGTTGCGCGAACTCGCCGCTGTGATTGGCGCCGAGATCGCGGGAAGTCGCGCGGCCGTCGATGCCGGCTTCATTTCGCGCGAACAACAGGTCGGACAGACGGGACTCACCGTTCGCCCGAAGCTCTACATCGCCTGTGGCATCTCTGGCGCGATTCAACACGTCGCGGGAATGCAGGATGCCAACCGCATCATTGCCATCAATAGCGATCCCGACGCACCCATCTTCGATGTCTGCCATTACGGCATCGTCGGTGACGTCGCGTCGGTCATCTCCATATTCACTGAAACCTACAAGAAGAAATTGAAGTAGAGGGCCTCATGCCGAATTTCTTCACCGAAAATGCAGACCTCTTGTTCCAATTCGAAAACCTCGACATCCAGGAGCAAGTCGGGATTCTCGAAGATGACTACGCACAAGCGGCGCATTTCGACTACGCGCCCACATCGTACGACGATGCGATCGACAATTACCGGCGCGTATTGACGATGGTCGGGGAGCTGACCGCGGAACAGATCGCACCGCGCGCATCCGATGTCGATCTCGAAGGCAACGTCCTCGTCGATGGAGAAGTTCGCTACGCGGAGGGAATGCGGCAAGCGCTGGACGAGCTGACTGCGGCCGAACTCATGGGCGCAACGCTTCCGCGCAAGTACGGCGGACTGAATTTCCCCACCTCGGTGCACATGATGACCACCGAGATGATCTCTCGAGCCGATGCCTCGCTGATGAATCTGTATCTACTTCAGGACATCGCCGATACCATTTGCAAATACGGCTCCGAAGAACAGCGTGAAGAATTCGTTGCGAAGCTCGCGAGCGGGGAGTGCACGGGCGCCATGGTGCTCACCGAGCCGGATGCGGGTTCGGACCTGCAGGCGATCAAACTGCACGCCTACCAGGACGAAGGCGGAAACTGGTTCCTGCGCGGCGTGAAGCGCTTCATCACGAATGGCTGTGCGGACATCCTGCTGGTGCTCGCGCGCTCCGAGACGGATACCAAGGGCGCGCGCGGCCTGAGCCTCTTCGTCTGTTACGGCGACACGGTGAAGGTGCGGCGGCTCGAACACAAGCTGGGCATCAACGGTTCGCCGACCTGTGAACTCCAGTTCGATGACACGCCGGCCCAACTGATCGGCAAGACCAAGCTCGGATTGATCCGCTACGTGATGGATCTGATGAATGGGGCGCGCCTGGGCATCGCCGCACAGGCGTTGGGAATTGCCGAGGCAGCCTATGCGGAGGCGCTGAAGTACGCCGGCGCGCGCAAGCAGTTCGACAAGGCGATTCGCGACCTGCCGCCCGTGACCAACATGCTGATCGACATGCGCGTCGCGCTGGAGAGCAACCGCGCGCTGCTCTACTCCACCGCGAAGTGGGTCGATCTCGCAGAAACATTGGCGGAACGCGTGGAGCAACTCAAGCAGAAGGACGAGCCCTACTCCGACGAACGAAAGCGCATGAAGAAGGCGGTGGGGATCAGCGAGCTGCTCACGCCGCTGACAAAATACTTCCTGACGGAGTCGGCGAATCGGATCACCTACGATGCGCTGCAGATTCACGGCGGCACGGGCTACATGAAGGAGTTCAACATCGAGCGACATGCCCGCGATGCGCGCATTACCAACATCTACGAGGGAACCTCACAGCTGCAGATCGTGGCGGCGTTTGGCGGCGTGCTGCGGGATGTCTTGGGAGAGGATTTCGACGCCAGGGAACAAGCGACGTACCCGAGCGAGCTCAAGAAGGCGGCGGATCAGCTGAAGACGATCCGGGCGCTGTTTCGCGAGGCGGCCGCGTACGTAGAAGCGCAGGAAGACCGATCCGTGACCGATGTCGCTGCCAAGGAACTCGTCGAGCTGTACGGCTTCCTCCACATGGGATACCTGCTGCTGGACGACGCCGGGCGCGACGAGCGCAAGAAGCTGATCGCAAGCCGCTTCGCGGTCGATGCTTTGGCCAAGTCGCGCAAGAATTTCGAATCGATCATGGCGAATCAGTTTTCCGATCTGGAGCACGCCGGAGAAATCCTCGGCTGAAAGGCGAACAGCGCGCCGCCGAAGGTTTCCGTCCAATCCAAATCAGATGAAGTACATCGGCGCGTCGGAGTGAACCCTGCGGAGATTTGCGCGAGCGGCCTGCTTGCAGAGCGTGTCCAGACTGATCTCCGAGAGCGCATCCTCGAGCCGATCGGCGATGACCCCCCAGACGAAAGACGGCCGAAACACAGCCTGCGAAACATCGTCAGGCGAGGCCATTTCCAATCCCTCGGCTAGAGGGCCCTCGAGCGACTCGATGATCTCCCGCAGGCTGATCTCCTCGGGCGCGCGCGCGAGCGTGTAACCACCACCCGGACCCCGCTTGCTCTGGATCAGCCCCGCCCGGCGCAAGCGCTGAAAGATCTGCTCCAGGTAGCGGGCCGGGATCGCCTGGCGCTCGCTGATGACGCGAATCTGGACGGGCGCCCCACCGCCGTTGTAGGCGAGATCGAAACTGCCGCAAATCGCGTATTGGACCTGAAGGGAAAATCGCATCGGTGCCCAAGCATGCACGAACACCCCCCCGCTGAGCAACCAACCCGGCAGGGCTTGATCCGGCACCCGTTTGCGAGATAGGCTGCAGCCACCCCCAGCGCCGACCATCACATCGAGCCAACCGCACGACGCCGCGCTCTCAACCTCCGATCTCCGGAGCGCTTCGCCGGCGGCGCCATCCCAAAGCGATGGCTCCGGCCCGGAAATTGCGAGGATTTCGCTTGGCTGACGTCGGGTCCTTCCTAGACGCGATTCAAACCGAGCGAGACCTCCGCGCCGCGCTTGCACACCGCGAAACGCTGCCCGGAGCGGCTGCACAGTTTTCGCCCGAGCTACCGGCGGAATTCGAGGCACTCCGACCCCTGCTCGCAGAGCAGAAGATTCGCGACCTCTACACCCACCAATCCCGCGCGCTGCGCCTCGTCGAGGCTGGAAGCAACCTGGTGCTCGCCACACCCACCGCCAGCGGCAAAACGCTGGTCTACAATTTCTCGGCTCTACGAGAATCACTCGCCAATCCCGAGAGCCGCTCTCTCTACCTCTTCCCCCTCAAAGCACTCGAATGGGACCAGCGCCAGCGGCTCCAACGAGACATCGAGCAACTCGGCCAGGCTGCGTCGCACATTCGCGTCGCAATCTACGACGGAGATACGCCCAACAGCCAACGGCGAAAGATCCGCGAATCCCCGCCCCAGATCCTGATCACGACACCCGACATGCTTCACGCGGGCATCCTGCCGCATCACGCGAGTTGGCGAGCGTTTTTCGAGGGACTTCGGATCGTCGTCATCGACGAGTTGCACACCTATCGCGGCATCTTTGGTTCACACGTCGCGCAGCTGTTGCGGCGGCTCGATCGCGTCGCCCACTTTCACGGTGCGCGACCTCGATTCGTGGCCGCTTCGGCGACGATTGCAAACCCCGGCGAACTCGCGACGCAGCTGACCGGCCGGCCGTTCGAGGTCGTCGAAGAAAGCGGCGCACCGCAAACCGCGCGCCAGCTCCTGCTGTTCCAGCCCAGCGGCTCGCCCTACAGCCTCGCGGCTCGATTGTTTCGCCTCTCCGTCGGCCTCGGGTTGCGAACGATCGCCTTCACCAAGGCGCGCGTCATCACCGAGTTGATCCACCAGTGGGTGGTGGAGGCCGAGCCCTCTCTCGAAAATCGGATCAGTTCCTACCGCGCCGGATTCCTGCCATCGGAGCGGCGGGAGATCGAGCGCCAGCTCTTCACCGGCGATCTGCGCGGTGTGATTTCGACATCTGCGCTGGAACTCGGCATCGACGTGGGCGGCCTCGATGTGTGCTTGCTCGTCGGCTACCCGGGGAGTCAGGTCGCGACCTGGCAGCGCGCCGGGCGCGTCGGGCGAACGCGCGAAGCCGCCATCGCGTTGATCGCTCAACCCGACGCGCTCGATCAGTACCTCGTCTCACACCCCCGAGAACTCACCCAACGCGGCTTCGAACACGCGGTCACCGATCCCAACAACGCCGATGTCGCCGCCGCCCACCTGCCCTGCGCGGCCGTGGAAGTCCCGCTGCGCGCCGGCGAGAGCTGGCTGGATTCGCCCGAAACCCGCAAGCGGATCGAAGACCTCGAGGAGAGCGGCCAACTTCTGCGCAGCGAATCCGGAAGCGAGTGGTTCTCCGCGCGCACCCGCCCCCACCGCGACGTCAGCCTGCGCCAGATCGGTACGAGTTACGCAATCTGCATCGAGCAGCCGAAGAACGGCGACGTCGAGATCATCGGGACGATCGGTTCGGCCAACGTGTTTTCGGAGTGTCACGAGGGCGCCATCTACCTCCACCATGGACGCCAGTTTCTCGTGACCCGCCTCGACCGGGACGAGCGCGTCGTCTCGGTGCGCGCGGTGAACTCTCCGCACTACACCCGGGCCATCTCCGAGAAGCAGACCGAAATCCTCACGCGAGAGCGTGCCCGCCCGGGCGGCGCCTTTCGCGTCGTCGAGGGCCGGGTCAAGGTCACCAAGACGATCACCGGCTTCGAGCGGCGTCGCATCCGAGGGCAGGACCTGCTCGGCACCGAACCCCTCGACCTGCCGCCCACCTCCTTCGAAACGGTTGGGATCTGGCTCGAGTTCCCGGATGAAATCCCGCAGGCACTCGAGGCTGCGGGGCGCCACGTCATGGGCGGCATCCACGCATCGGAGCACGCGGCACTTTCGCTCTTCCCCCTGTTTGCGCTCTGCGATCGCCACGACGTTGCGGGCATCTCCTACACCCGTCACCCGCAGATCGGGCGCGCGGCGATCTTCTTCTACGACGGTCAACCCGGCGGCGTGGGCCTCGCAGCCAGCATGTTCGACCGGATCGAGGTCTTGCTCGACGCAACCTGCGATCTGGTTTCTGACTGCCCGTGCGACGACGGTTGTCCGGCCTGCGTGCACTCCCCGAAATGCGGCAGCGGCAACCGCCCGATCGACAAGGCGGCTGCGGCTGCGGTCATGAACTTGCGACTGCTGCTGGCGCGCGATCCACTTCCCGAGCTGCGCAAGACCGGCGGCCTGCCGACCGATTCTCCGACGCTCGAAGATCCAGCCCCCGGACCCGAATCGCCGGCCGCCCATCGCGTCATCTTCTTCGACCTCGAAACCCAGCGCAGCGCGGCGGAAGTGGGCGGCTGGCACAACGCCCATTTGATGCGGCTGGCGCTGGCCGTCATCTACGACAGCCAGACCGAGCAGTTCGAAACTTTTCACGAAAACGACGTGCACCGACTGATCGAACGCCTGGGCGAAGCCGATCTCGTCGTCGGATTCAACGTGATCAGCTTCGACTACGCGGTGCTTCGCGGCTACACGGATGCCGACCTGTCGGCGCTTCCCACCTTCGACATGCTGGCCGCGATCCACCAACGGCTGGGTTACCGCCTTGCGCTCGGCCACCTGGCCGAAGAGACTCTCGGAGCGAGCAAGGGCGCCGACGGCTTGCAATCACTGGTCTGGTGGAAGGAAGGCCGCGTGGACGAAATCGAGCGGTACTGCAGGCAGGACGTCCAGCTGCTGGTCGACCTGCTCGACCACGCCAGCGAGCACGGGCACCTCTGCTTTCGCACCAAGCGAGGCGATCGGGTTCGACTGCCCGCACCGTGGCAGATACCCGAACTCGTCGAGCGCGCCCACGCGCGCCCTGCAAAAACCGCGAACCAGGCGGATCGGCCGCGCGCGCGCAGCCAATCCCAACGCAAGCCGTCGAGCGGCGTAGCGGGCCAGCCGGCCGCGCCGCGCACGAACGGTTGATGGACACCCCATGCCGAAACAGCCGACTTCGAGCATGAACTGGGAGCGAACCCGCAGCCTGTTTCCGGTGACCCGGGAAGTGGCTTATTTCAACAACGCCGGCGTCGGTCCGATCTCGAGCCGCGTCGACGAGGCCATCCGGCGCTACGCGGGCGAGGCCACCCGCATGGGTGCGTTCCATTATCCGCGATTCTTCGACGCCGAGGTCGAGCGGGTGCGCGCTCGAGCCGCCCTCCTGCTCAACGCGCGCGCCGACGAAATCGCGTTCGTCAAGAATACCACCGAGGGTCTCGGGATCGTTGCAGCGGGCCTCGACTGGCAGCGCGGAGACCAGGTCTTGAGCTGTGACCTCGAATACCCGTCCAACGTCTATCCGTGGTGGAGCCTGCGCGATCGCGGCGTCGAGACGGTGATGCTACGCGGACGCGATGGGCGCCTGCCGCTCGCTGTCGTCGAAGAGGCCCTGCGAAACCCCCGGGTGCGATTGCTCGCATTGTCGTCGGTGGAGTTCGGGAGTGGCGCGCGCAACGACCTCGAGGCACTCGGCGGCCTGTGTCGAGAGCGCGGGGTGTTGTTCTGCGTCGATGCGATCCAGAGCGTCGGTTGCTTCCCGATCGACGTCGAGAATTGCGCGATCGACTTCCTGGCCGCCGACGGCCACAAATGGATGCTCTCCGTCGAGGGCTGCGGAATCTTCTTCTGCTCGAAGCGCGTGCAAGACCTCGTCACGCCCCGGATCGTGGGTTGGCGCAGCGTGCAGAACAACCGCGACTTCGACACCTACCACACCGATCTCCAACCCAGCGCGGGCCGCTTCGAAGAGGGCACACCCAACACGCCGGGAATCTTCGCGATCGGCGCGGCGATCGACCTCCTGCTCGAACTCGACGTATCCGCGATCGGGGAGCGCGTCCTCTCGCTCACGGACCGCCTGGTGGATGGACTGCGCACTCGGGGCGCCGAAATCAAGAGCCCGCGCGAGCCGGGCGAAGCCTCCGGCATCGTCTCCTTTGCGATCCCCGGCGAACCCCCCGCCAAGACCGTGCGGAAGCTGCACGCCGAGAAGATCTTCGTGATCGAACGCCGCGGCGGCGTCCGCGCCTCGCCCCACTTCTACAATTCCGAAGACGAAATCGACCGGCTCCTGACCACACTCGACTGAGCCCGAGGCGATTTCAGCCGCTGATTGACGACGACCGGGACGCGGCTTAGGATCCGCAACTCGCCCGGGTGGCGGAATTGGTAGACGCGCTAGGTTCAGGACCTAGTTTTCGCAAGGAAGTGCTGGTTCGACTCCAGTCCCGGGCACCATATCGCCACACCTGATGCACCAGGCCACAAACCAAATCCACGGCCTCGTGGATGGACCCAGCCCACTCGCGTTCTCCGCATTCCGTTTCGCCTAGCAGCACTGGGGATGGGAGCGCAATTTCAAGATCCGCTCACCGATTCCCAGCATCTCTTGTGATATAGTCACACGCCTAAATGAAAGCGAATGGATGCCCGCCATAAACGAATCGGTCGTTCGAATCACGAAGGAAATCCGCCGTCCTGCCAATCGAACGCAGTCGGATGGAACGCTGAAGCAGATCGATAACTCGAGCGGGCCTCGAAGAGAAGCATGAACATTCAGCCTTCGGTCGGGATACCGGAACGCCGGCCGCAAAGACGAGGTTGGTCATGAAGACTCACGCGCGCGTAGTGGTGATCGGTGGCGGCATCGCCGGCTGCAGCACCCTCTATCATCTCACCAAGCTGGGCTGGTCGGATGTGGTTTTGGTCGACAAGGACGAACTCACTTCGGGTTCGACCTGGCTGGCGGCCGGAAACGTGCCCCAGTACTCCAAATCCTACGACGGCACCAGAATTCACAACTACCCGGTCGAACTCTATCCCACCCTGCAGGAAGAGACGGGGCAGGACACCGGTTGGCTCAACTGCGGCAGCCTCCGCGTCGCCATGGAAAAAGAACGGCTGATCGAATACAAGCACGTCGTCGAAAAGGACAAGACGCTGGGCATCAACTCTCGCTTGGTTACGCCCGACGAGATGAAGGAAATCTACCCCCTCATCGACACCAAGGGCGTACTGGGCGGCTTGTTCCACCCCGACGACGGCCAGGTCGACCCGGCCGGCGTCACCCAGGCGATGGCCAAAGGCGCCAGGATGAGAGGCGCCGAGATCTACCGTTTCAACCCCGTCACGAACACCACCCGAACACCCTCCGGCGAGTGGATCGTCCACACCCAAAACGGCGACATCACCTGCGAAATCATCGTCAATTGCGGCGGTCTGTGGGCCACCAAACTGGGAGCCATGGTCGGGCTCAATCTGCCCATTCTGGCCATCGAGCATCACCACATCCTGTTCGGCGACGTGCCCGAATTGAAAGACACCGGGCTCGCTCTGCCGCTGTTGAGAGATCCCGACACGTCGTACTACATGCGCCAGGAAGGGGCCGGGTTGCTCATCGGACCCTACGAACCCCAAGCCACACCCTGGTGTCCCGATGGCGTGCCCGACAACTGGGCCGCTACGGCCCTGCCGTCCAACCTGGACCGCATCAACCACATCCTGATGGCCGCCATCGACCGCGTTCCGGCGCTTCAGACGGTCGGCGTCCAGCACGAAGTCAACGGACCGATCACCTACTCCCCCGACGGTGGCTCCATGGTCGGTCCCGCTTTCGGCGTACCCAATTACTTCATCAACGCCGCCCACTGCTTCGGCATCACCGAATGCGCCGCCTACGGCCTCCATTGCGCCGAGTGGATCGTCGAGGGCGAAGCGAGCGTCGACATGGGCTTTGCCGATCCGAGGCGCTACGGACCCTACGCGAACAAGAAGTACCGCGACGAAAAGATCAAAGAGACCTACCGGATGATGTACGCCATCGAATTCCCCAACGAGGTCCGACCGGCTGCCCGGATGGTCAAGACCTCGCCCATCTATGATCTCTTGGATCAGCAGGGCGCCAGCTTCGCCGCCACCTACGGCTGGGAGAGGGCCAACTGGTTTGCCAGCGAGGGCGAAGACCGGCTCGACGTCAACTCCCACATGCGGACCAACTGGCACGCGGCCGTGGGCCGGGAGTGCCAGGCCGTTCGCGAAAGGGCGGCCATTCTCGACCTGTCGGGCTTTGCCAAATTCGAAGTCCACGGACCGGGTGCCTCGGCATTCCTGAACTTCATCACCGCCAACTCGCTCCCCAAGAAGTTCGGCCAGATCCGAGTGTCCAGCATGCTCGATCACCGGGGCGGCTTTAAGTGCGATGTGACGATCACCAAGATCGCTGATGACAAGTACTACGTGGTCAGCGCCGCCGCAGCCGAGAGCCACGACCTGGACTGGATGCAGAAGCGAATGCCCCAGGATGGCAGCGTGACCATCGACAACGTCACCTCCCGCTACGGTGGTCTGGTCCTGTCCGGGCCCCGGTCGAGGGACATCCTGGCCAAGCTGACCGAGTCCGATCTGTCCAATGCAGGATTTCCCTTCCTGACCATGCAGAACATCCTCATCGGCCTGTGTGAAACCAGGGCCCTTCGAATCGGCTTCGTCGGGGAGCTCGGCTGGGAAATCCACTGCCCGATCGAAAACGTCAGGCCCATCTATCAGGCCTTGATGGAGGCGGGCGAGGAGTTCGGCATCGCCAACTACGGGCTGAGAGCGCTCAACTCCCTCCGGCTCGAAAAAGGCTACCTGGTGGTGGGCGGCGAGATCACCAGCGAAAGAACGCCCATCGAAGCCGGCCAGGATCGCTTCATCGACTTCAACAAGGGCGACTTCCTCGGCCGCCAGGCCCTGCTGAACCAAAAGGAGGCCGGGATCAAAGACAGACTGGCCCTGATGGTCGTCGAAGCCGATGACGCCGACTGCATCGGCAACGAGCCGGTCTATATCGGCGACGAGATCGTCGGGCGCGTCTCCTCGGGCGGCTATGGCCACCACCTGGGCAAGTCACTCGCCATGGGTTACATCGACGCCGAAGCGGCCAAGCCCGGCACCAAAGTGGAAATCGCCATTCTGGGTGAACGGCGGCCCGCCGTGACGGTCGAGATTCCGCCCTACGATCCCAAGAACGAGAAGCTGCGGGCTTAGCCGGAACCGGTCGACCTCAGCCCCGCTTCGCCCTCTCGGGTTACACACTCGAGAGGGCTGCGCCAAATGACTGGCTCGCCGAACGACCCGCTTCATCCCTGCCCAACGAAAAGCAGCCGCAGGTCGAGGTCGACCGCCGAATCCTTCGCCTGCTCAGTGAGCGGTGCTTCCGATCCAGCCTTGCACATGGAAGTCAATCAATTCGAAAGAAAAGTATTGATATCAGTGTGAAATGCCCTGACAATCGGACATGTATCCATCGCTTTCTGCTGCCCAACAGTGGAGGAAAATCATGCGAGTGCGGCAAGCGCTTCTTCTTTTTCTGACATTGCTGATCACGATTCCAGGGTGCGCGACATTCCACCTGGCGGAGCATACCGATCTTCTTTCGCTCCAGAGGCAGAGAGGAGTGACGAGCGAGACTCTTGCCGTATGCGAGTTCCGATATGAGCCTCAGGAATCCAAAGACACGCCGCTCGATGCCCCGGATCTGAAGAAATGGCAGAGCATGGTTGTCTTCGGGTTGAACCAAACGACCATCTTTGGCGATGTGGTTGCCTGCTCGAACGAAGAAATCCCTTCCGCGGCCAGCTACGTCTTGAACGGAAGAATTACGCGTTTCCGCTTCCAGAAGAACTGGGTTCCAACCTTCTTCCCCGTTCATCTCGGTATGAGTTTTCTTACTTTTTCGGGATACACACTTTTCGGTGGTCCCGTCACGTTCACAATTGCGCGATTTGCGGTCGAATTCGAGCTGCGAAGGGTCGACACGGATGAAATCGTCGTAGCATTCGACAGGAGTTATGATTCCAGACGCGCAGTCAATATCTACTCCCGAGGCCGTGAAAACCCCTATAGCAACCCGAACCTGGTGTTTTCCGAGGTTCTCCAATCCGCTGCCATCGAAATGGCCTTGGCCCTGCCTGACGAACCCGAGCCGCCACCTCACGAGGCGCCCGAACTCGCGCCTAGCAGTTGAATCCAGTGGATGTGCGTTACGACCTGGCGGCGAGCGAAGATCGGAAAAAGAAGCTGTGTTTTGGCGATGCTCGAGAAGAGCCATTCGGTCGGGCTGCGCTGACGCGTAGGGAGAGATCCCCGCGCTGACCCCCGCTCGGGACCGGGGACTCGCAACTCGACGGAATTCCACCCATCGGACGCGATCACTTCGCAGCCACAAACGCTGCGGCCCATGAACTCCGGGTTTACGCGGAATCTGAAGCGGTGGTCAGTGCGCATCGGCACCCGTTTCGATCAGAGCGCGCGACTGCGAGCCGCAGCTCTCCTCGACGACCTCCTGATCGGAAACCGGGCCGATCGATTCGAGGACGAATCCCTGCACGCGGCCAGCGACCGGCTCGCTGCGCGGGGTGTCGAGGCGCGAAGTTCGGCTGCCGCGGCGATTCGAGCCTGGCGTCGACGGGAGATCGCCGGGGATCGGGGCGAAAGCGACCCGCGCGTGGAGGTGACGCGTCCCATGCTGGTTTGTCCCGGCTTGGCGTTCGCAGCGCCGCCGGGACCCTGCGGTATGCTCGGCGCCCCGATGCTTCGGATCAGAGCCATTCACGGCGCCACCTTCATCCTGTCGCGCGACCGTCTCGAACAGGTCCAGGAAATCTTCCGCCTGTCGTTTCCCGATCTCGCGGGTTATGCGGATGCCATTCCTTCGATGCTGCGTGATCCCGTGCAGCACGGCTTTCGTTCGGTGCTGCTGATCGCAGAGGGCGCCGTGGGACGCGTGGATGCGTTTGCACTGCTGCTGCATTTTTCAGCCGCAGATTGTTGCTTCCTCGACTTCATTGCCGTGCGCCCGGGTGTACGCGGGGGCGGACTCGGCGCCGCGCTGTATGAGGCAGCGCGCGAGTACGCCCAGCGCAGCGGGGCAAAGGGCTTGTATCTGGAGATCGATCCCGACGAACCCGTCGCAGGCGTCAGCAAGCCCGCTGCCAACGTGGCGCGCGCGAACCGCCAGCGCTTGCGCTTCTACGAGCAACACGGCGTTCGCGTGATCGATGGAACCGACTACTCGCTTCCGGTGGGGGATCCGCCGACGTCAGCTCTGTTGCTCTACGATGGGCTCGGGCGCGCAGGCGACTTGCCGCGAGCGGTCGCGGCGAGGGCGGTCGAGATGATCCTCACCCAGCGATTCGGGCACGTGACCGATGCCGAATACGTGCGTCGCATCGTTCACTCGTTTCGCGATGACCCGGTTCGCTTCCGGCCCGCGCGACGCTCGCACGACGACGAGGCGTCCGGGGCGGTCGTTTCGCAGCGACTGGGCGGGTCGTTCGCGATGGTGGCCACGCCGAAGCACGAGATCCACCACGTGCGCGAGCGGGGCTACTTCGAGCGCCCGATCCGCGCCGAAGCGATCCGCGCGTCTCTC
>JAHEEJ010000319.1 GCA_024640705.1 Deltaproteobacteria bacterium | reverse complement strand
CCGACCGCCTGCGAGTAGGCGTTGGCGAGCGCGCGGCCGCGCACGTCGTCCCGGCTGTACGCGTAGCCCTTGATGTCCGCATAGCGGACGCCGATCTTCCGCAGCTGGTCGAACTCGCTGAACTTGCCGACGCCTGCGAACGCGACCCGATCGTAGATCTCCCCGATCTTGGACAGCGTGGAGAGATTCTCCGCCATCAGCAGGATTCCGGCGTCGCATTCGACCACGAGGCTCGACTTGCCGCGGGCCACACCCTTGCGGGCGAACTCCGCCTTGTCGGCCATCACCTGCTCGGGTGAGACGTAGAACGGCATGCTCATGACGCGTTCCCCCTGCGGCCCGATTGTTGGGCGATGATCTCGCGGAAGACCGCCTCGATCTCGCTCTCGGATGCGCGTTCGATTCCGTTGCGGGTGCAGAAGTCGATGATCGGGAAGATGCCGCGCACGACGTCGGGGCCGCCGGTCGCGCGGTCCTCGTCCGAGGCATCGACGAGCGCCTGAACGGCCATCCTGAGCGATTCGGTTCGATCGGCGTTGTTTCGGTGGGACTTCTTGAGAGATTCCGCGGCGTAGATCCCGCCCGAGCCGGTGGCCTCGTAATCGGTCTCTTCGTAGCGGCCGCCCGTCATGTCGTAGCCCCAGAGGCGCCCGACGTTGCGGCGTCTGTCGTAACCGGCAAAGAGCGGTACGACGGCGAGGCCCTGCATGGCGGCCGGCAGGTTCTGTCGAACCATCTGGGAGAGTTTGTTGGCCTTGCCTTCGAGTTCGAGCGATTCGCCTTCGATCTTCTCGTAGTGCTCGAGTTCGATGCGCATCAACCGGGCCATCTCGACGGCCGGGCCCGCGGCGCCCGCAATTGCGATCAGCGAGTACGCGTCCGTCGGGTAGACCTTCTCCATGTCGCGCGAGGCCACCCGATGGCCCATCGTCGCCAGCCGGTCGCCGGCGATGACGACGCCTTCGGCGTACTTGAAGCCCATGACCGTGGTTCCGTGTGGAATCGCGCTGGCGTCGAAGCTTCCCGACAGCTCGCTCCAGTTCAGACGCAGGTGGCTGTAGTCGACGTCCAGGAGCTCAGAAAAACTAGACCCCTGATATTTTCCTCGAAACTGCAACGCGCCCCCCCCTCGGTGTGGCAATTGCGATGTCTATGTAGCGCGCTACTCGCCGCCTCGCTGGACGTAATTCTTGACGAACTCCTCGGCGTTCTCTTCGAGAACCTCGTCAATCTCGTCGACCAGGGCGTCCATCTCTTCCTTGAGTTTCGCACCCTTCTTCGCGAGTTTCTTCGGACCTTCTCCCTTCGCGTCGCCACCGTCGTTACCACCACCCTTCGGCTTCTGCTTCTGGTTGGATTCGGCGGCGCGCACGATCGGGAAGATCGCTTCGTCGACTCCGGCGCCTTGCAATTTTGTAGTTCGTTTCATTTGGCTTTTCCCATAGGGCTCAGGCCCGCAAGTTTTTCACCAGCTCTATCACTGTGGGTGAATCGTCCAAGAGAGCGCCAACATGAGCGCGGGTGCCCTTGAGGGGTTCCTCCATCATGATCCGGGTGATCGGGTCGTCGCCCACTCCGAAGGAGATGGAATCCCAATTTACACCAAAGACCGCTGCCCCATAACGCTTCAGGCACTCGCCTCGAAAAAAAGCCCGCGTGTCATCAGGTGGGGTGAGAACGGCGGTCAGGATTTCCTCGTCCGTAACGATTCGCTCGGCTCGGCCCTGCTTCTCGAGAATATAGTACAGGCCTTTTTCCGGGCGAAGATCGTGGTACTGGAGATCGAGCATGTGCACCTGAGGTGCATCCCAGCCGATCGACTTCCGATCCATGAACTGCTCGATGAGGGATTTTTTCATCACCCAGTCGATCTGCTGGTCGAGCTCCATGGGATCCCGACCCAGACAGTCGATCACATGCTCCCACTTGGTGAGGATGTCCTTGGTCATCGGATCCGCACCGCGCGTGGCGACGTAATCCAGGGCCATCTGCAGGTACTCGGCCTGGATCTGAACCGCGGTGAGACGCTTGCCGTCTTCGAGTTGAAGCTCCTTGGTGCAGGTCGGGTCGTGAGACGTCTCCCGGATCGATCGAACCGGATCGCGAAGGCTCAGGTCCTTCTTGATCGCGCCGTCTTCGATCATCGAAAGCACGAGGCTCGTCGCGCCGTTTCGGAGGTAGATCGTGTATTCGCTGAGGTTCGAGTCTCCACAGATCACGTGCAGGCGTCGATATTTTTCGCGAAGCGCATGGGGCTCGTCGCGCGTATTGATGATCGGACGCTTGACCATCGTGTCGAGAGCGACCTCGGTCTCGAAAAAGTCCGCCCGCTGTGAAAGTTGGAAGTCGCAGGGCTGCCCGCGGTTTTCGCTCCCGACCTTGCCAGCTCCGGCATAGACCTGTCGGGTTGCGAAAAAAGGCAACAGGTTTTCGACGATCTGCT
Organism: Deltaproteobacteria bacterium; assembly: GCA_024640705.1. Taxonomy (GTDB): domain Bacteria; phylum Myxococcota_A; class UBA9160; order UBA9160; family SMWR01; genus JACZVU01. The sequence goes on along the minus strand of JAHEEJ010000319.1, from coordinate 1,924 downwards.
TGAAAGACGTCCGTCGGTCCATCAAGTAGTTTTCGTGCGCCCCGTAGCTGTTGCCCTTGCGATCGCTGTTGTTCTTGTAGATCAACATCTGCGACCCGTCCGGCAACAAAGCGTTCGCTTCCCGCCTGGCCATCTCGAGGATGCGCTCTCCAGCCTTCTCGTGAACCACGAGATCACGCGCGTTGGTGACTTCGGGGCAGGAGTATTCCGGGTGGGCGTGATCGACGTAGAACCGCGCGCCGTTCACGAGCGTCTTGTTGCGCGCGATGTTTTCCTGCTGGTTCGGCGTGTACTTCTCGCCGTCCACCTGAAAACCGCGTGCGTCGACCAGCGGGTTCTCCTGGTCGTAATCCCAGAGGATCTCGCCCGCGTGGTCTTCCCGATAGGCGTTTACGAGCAGGACGCAGCCCGAAATGGGATCGAAGTCAGGATCTCCGCGAACGGTGATCCCGTACTCGATCTCGGTGCCCATCACCTTCGGAATCGCCATCGGATCTCCACATGAGGGCGGCTCCCCCGGGATCTAGAGGTACTGGCCCGAGGAGACGTTCTCGATTGAGCGTTCCTTACGACTGATCCCGGTCATCAAGGTTCGCACGTTGATGATGCGCTCGCCCTTGCGTCCGGAAATTCTCGCCCAGTCGTCGGGATTGGTGGTATTCGGGAGATCCTCGTTCTCCTTGAACTCGTCGTTCACGGATTCGATGATGTCTTCGAGCTTGATTCCGCGCTCCTGGTTCTCGATGAAGCGTTTGACGGCTTTCTTCTTGGACCGTGCGACGATGTTCTCGATCATCGCACCGCTCGCGAAATCCTTGAAGTAGAAGATTTCGCGCTCGCCCTTCGCGTAGGTGACCTCGAGGAACTTGTTCTCCTCGGTGGTCTCGTACATGCGTCGGATCGTCTCCGTGATCATGCTTTCGGCCGCTTTCTGCGGATCGTTGTCGTGATTCGCCATCGCGGATTCGTGGAACGGCAGGTCTGCGGTCAGATACTTCGTGAAGATCTCGCGTGCGGCCGCTGCGTCCGGACGATTGACCTTGATCTTGAGGTCGAGCCGGCCGGGCCGGAGCACGGCGGGATCGATCAGATCCTGGCGGTTGCTCGCACCGATCACGATGACGTTGTTGAGTGACTCGACACCGTCGATCTCGGAGAGGAACTGCGCGACGACGGTCGCCTCCATGTCCGACGAGATTCCGGATCCGCGCATGCGGAACAGCGAATCCATCTCGTCGAAGAAGATCACGACCGGCACGTCTTCGCTGGCCTTCTCTCGGGCCTTCTTGAAGACCTCTCGCAGCTTGTGCTCCGTCTCACCGACGTACTTGTTGAGCAGCTCCGGTCCCTTCACGTTGAGGAAGTACGGAGTCGTGTCTTTGCCGGTGCGTTGCTCGATGCTCTTCGCCAGGCTGTTTGCCACGGCCTTTGCGATGAGCGTCTTGCCGCAGCCCGGGGGTCCGTAGAGCAAAATCCCCTTGGGCGGCGAGAGCTTGTGGTCTGCAAAGACTTCCGGGTAGATGTACGGGAGTTCGACCGAGTCCCTGAGGATCTCGATCTGCTCGCCGAGTCCACCGATGTTCGCGTACGTGATGTTGGGAATCTCCTCGAGCACGACTTCTTCGACGGAAGATTTCGGGAGCTTCTCGAATCCGTAGTTGGTGCGCGGGTCGAACAGGATGTGGTCACCGACCTTGAGCTTCTCGTGCCGCAGAGGCTCGGCCAGGGTGATCACCCGCTCGTCATCGGTGTGTCCGAGAACGATCGCGCGGTTGTCGGCGATGAAGTCCACGACGGCGGCGATCTCGCCGCGCGAGATGTAGCCCGACGCTTCGATGATGTTGAACGCCTCGTTGAGAACGACGAGTTGACCCTCTTCGAATTGGAAGGGATCCACGTCCGGGTGCACGTTCACCCGCATCGC
>JAHEEJ010000318.1 GCA_024640705.1 Deltaproteobacteria bacterium | reverse complement strand
GCCTTGCAAGACGAATCGCTTCGGCCGGCTGGCGGACGGCCGCATCTGCGTGAGTAGCCAGGATCCACGCGAGATCATTTTTTGGAGCGATCCATTCGGGCTCGAGTTCTGTCGCTTGTCTCAGCGCGGAAATCGCTTTGGCATCTTCTGCGTTGGCGCGATAGGCATGGCCCAAGGTGAGGTAGTTCTGAGCCGATGACTCGAGCGCCACGGCCTGCTCGGCAAGCTCGGCTGCCTTGGATGGGTTGCCGTCTGTTAGTAGATACAGGCGGGCAAACTCGCGATACGAATCAGACTGCTCCGGCGCAAGCTCAATGGCTTCTCGGAACGCCGCCTGTCCCTTCTTCAGAACCTGCTCAGCCCGTTCGGGTCGCCGACTCGCGCGGTAAAGCGCGTTTCCGCGTGCACACAGGCTACTGAGAAGATTGGCGATTTCGCCGCGCCTCCACGGGTTCGGGATGACCGAGTAGTGAACCTCCGGCTCCTCGCGTTCACTCGCTGCCTCCAGTGCGCTTCTCTTACGGCCTGCTTGTTTCTCCCGGAATGCCTCCAGGTGCGGCTTGGCTTTCTCCGGCTGACCCAATCGGATGTATACGTTGCCGAGCGCATAGGCCAGTTGGGCGTTTTGCGGATTCGACTTCAACGCCGCCTCATAGCACTCCTTTGCCCTGGCGTAGTTCTCCAACTGGGCGAAAGCCTGTCCTAAAAGGTAGTAGCTCTGCCCGGGGCTGGTTGGATCCTCGACTTTTTCCTCCAGGCTGTCGACGACCTCCTGGTATCGACCGAGGGCGATGAGCGACTCGGCGATGCGGTTGCGGAGTTCCCATGTCTCCGGCGAGCGCTCCGAGGCTTTCCTGAAGTAGGTGATCGCCTGTTCGTAGTCGCCAGTTCCGAAAGACATCTCGGCCATCAGCCTACACAATATGGGATTCTCGGGATTATATTCGAGAGCGTGCTCCAGGAGAGCAGCGGCCTTTGCAGGGTGATACAAATAGGACAATTCCAGAGTCAGGTCGACCAGCAGTTTGTCGGTGGGGAAATCCGTCAACAGCACTTCGAGCAGATCTGCAACGTTCTCCTCGAGATGCTCGACAGCCAGCGCCTCGGCGGCGGGCTCCGCGGCGGATCGTTCCTCTTGCTCTGGCTGCCGGGCGAACAAACCCAACACCCAGAGCAGCAAGCACACGCTCGCTGCGCCGAGCACGATGAAAAAGCAAGTCCTCGCCTCTACCTTCATGATGAATCCGTCAATTCCAGCTGAGCCTGACAAGAACAGTATAGGGACCACCGTCCTCGCCGGACACCTAGCAAGGAGCTTGGTGTCGGCGTCCGAGCATCCAGAGATACCAGGGCCAAGCGGTAAGCTGGGCGAGAAAGCGCTCCCTGGAGAGCGAAGATCGGTCGAGAAAAGGCGCTTCTTCTTCAGAAGTTTCCGCTCATAGACACTCTTATGAGTTGACTCGAATCCGAAACCGTATCGTGTCGGACAGATTACCCACAAAAGGCTCGGGTTCGATTGGGCCGGCGGGGCTTCTGCTACATCGCGCCCAGAATCCGAACGAGCTTCGCACCGTGCGTGCCGCGGGAATCTTCCATGCCGTCTTCGCCGCGCTTCCCGAAGCAGGGCGCCAATCAATCGTCGAGGCTCGAAACCTCCGCGCGCTTCGGGTCTGCGAACGCCCGATCTCCTGGGTGAGGACCCACAGCTGGGCCTTTCGCTTGCGCGCGAAACGCGCGGCGCTCATCGGGGTGCACTCCAAGCGCTGCGGTTGTGACGCGATTCCCCAGTGGCGAAGGGTGCTCGTGGGGCTCTACTCCCCACCCGACTCGAAACCGCGAAGTAGCGGCGACCGACCGGGAGCCCGAATCGGTCTCGAATCCTCGCGAAACCGCGCGCTCTGGTACGTGAAAGAGCGACAAATTGAAGCGCGATCCGAAAATTAGCGCAGAAGATCAGCGAAGAGCGCCGTTCGGGGGCATCTCGCAACACCCGAACGAGACGCCGGCTGCACGTGTCGCAAGTCGGCACGCGGGTTGCACACCTGCGGGCTTGGGGGGGAATCTGTCTGAAGTATCGCATCCGAAGACGGCGCGAAGTAACGATGCCTTGCGCGAACGAGAACGGCGGCGCTCCTTGCGCCGCGCGAACCGGCGCACGAGGCAACCTCTCTACCTCCAGATCGATCCACGAGGCCCGGTGGCGCGCCGCTCCGGGTTCCAGCAGGGCTGGCAAGGGGCCGCAGAAGACCGTGAAGTGCCCCGAGAAGTTAGAACTACAGAACACCTCGACTCGAGCCGCAACGCTTTCAAGGCGGAATCGGCGAGTGGGGAAAATCACAAAGCCGACCGTTTGGGCATTGCATGCGGCTCGAGTGGTGAGCTTTAGCAGAGGAGATGCAAAGATGAGAAAGAGAATGCAAATTGCGGCTGCGATCGGCACCCTGTTCGCCCTGGCCCTCTGGGCTCCGACGTCGTGGGCCTACTCGGCGTATTCGGAAGATGAAGTTTCGCATCCCGCCGGCAGCTCCAGATGTCGCGAGACGGATACGGAGGGCTGTGAGGAGCCTGTCGGGAGTTGCAAGGCCTGCCACGGGCATTTCCGGGCCACCAACGAAGAAAATTCGCGTCCCATGTTGCGCGACGAGTACATCTCGCCGAGCGATAACAAGCGTTGGAAGAAGAAATTTACGAGTGCGGATCCCGGTTCTGAGCCCGAAATGGAAATCGGCCTCCACGACATCCATCGCCACATCATGCTCGACGAGGACGGCGCCCCGAGCTCGTGCGACGTTTGTCACGGTGAATCTAGATACCCGGTGTACATGAATTTTTCTGCTTCCGATTACTTCGCGCCTATCGGCTGCATGGGCTGTCACGGTCGATCGGAAGACGCAGGCAACGACAACGCGTCTGAAGGACTTGGCGCGGGACTGCGCCAGCACCACACGAACGCCGGCGTATCGGAATGCAAGACCTGTCATTCGGATGCGGATCCGGCGAACTACACCCCGGTCGGGGAGAACGTCCTGCCTCCCTTCTATACCACGCCGGATGATGTCTTCCTGAACAAGCCGACCGATCCCTGCAACTTTCGTCGCGCGGAAGACTACGCGGGTCGCGGCAAGGGTCTGGACAACGACGGAGACGGCAAGTACGACAAGGCCGACCGTGACTGCCGACCACTCGGACGTTAGTGAGCTCTGAGATTGCTTGAAGCGCTGGGTGGGCCGCTTGCCTTTCGGCCCACCCAGCGAGCACTTCGGAACGACGAACCGGACCGCAATAATCGCCGAAAACGCAGCTTCTTTCCCCGATCCACCTCGATTTCCCGTCAACAGAAGAGGAAGGGCTACGCGCGAATCCGCACCCTGACGGGAGCGGGGCGGATTGCCCCACATGGACTCGGGTTCGATGCGGCCAGCGAGGCTTCTGCTACATCGCGCCCAGAATCCGAACGCGCGTCGCGCCGGGCGTGCCTCTAGAATTTCCCGAGCCGGTTTCGCCGCACTTCCCGATGCAGGGCACTAATCGTCAGTGACCACCTGCTTCCCGGACGGGACGCAGAGCATGCTCGGCTTTTTCACCGTCAAGCGGAACTCCCCGAATTGATTCGCCACCTCGACGTCCCGCTTTTCGAAGCGCGGGGCCTTGACCGAGTAACAGGTCAGATGCGTCGTGGGATCGCTGATGCCCTCCGAATTCTTGTCCGTCGGAACGCCGAGGCGCACCGGCTTCTTCAATTCCACGGTCTCATCCAGGAATTGATCCTCGAGGCCCACTTCGCGTCTCTCGAACTTCGTCGTGCCCGGCGCCGTCGCGGCCGAGTACAGCTCGAAATGGTCGAGGCTCGGAACCTCCACGCGCTTCAGGTCCGCGGTCGCTCCCGTCTCCTGGGTGGGGACGCACAGCTGGGTCCTTCGCTTGCGCACGTTCAGCTCCAGCTCGCCGAACTGATCCGTCGAAATCACCCTGGGGCGGACCACTGAGATCGGCCGCCCGACCGTGTAACAGGTCAGGTGCGCCGAGGGGTCGAGGATGCCCTCGCCGTTCTTGTCGACCGCGTTGCAGAACTGCTCGACCCCGATGAGCTTCACCTGCCGCTGCTGGAACTGATCGGACAGTGCCACCACGCGTTTTTCGAATCGCTCCTCGCCCCTCGCTTTTTTCGCCTTGTAACAGAGGAAGTGATCGAGCACGGCACTCGGCGGAGTCGTCGCCGTCGGCGTGGGCGTTGCGGTCGACGTCGCCGTCGGTGTCGCGGTCGGCGTGAACGTCGGCGTCGCGGTCGGCGTCGACGTCGGCGTCGCGGTCGGCGTGAACGTCGGCGTCGCAGTCGGTGTCGACGTCGGCGTTCCGGTCGGCGTGAATGT
>JAHEEJ010000317.1 GCA_024640705.1 Deltaproteobacteria bacterium | reverse complement strand
CCGGCAGCCGCACGGTCTGGTCGAGCTCGTGGATCAGCTTCTGGATCGTCATGCCGGGCCGCCACTCGTCCTTCGGCTTCAACGTGATGGTGGTCTCGATCATCGAGAGCGGAGCTGAATCAGTGGCAGTCTCCGCACGGCCGATCTTTCCAAACACGCGCTCCACCTCGGGCACCGTCCGGATCATCCGGTCGGTCTGCTGAAGGATCTCGCGCGCCTTGGTGATCGAAATACCCGGCAGGGTCGTCGGCATGTAGAGGAGATCGCCCTCGTTGAGTGGCGGCATGAATTCGGAGCCGATCTGCTTGAGCGGAATCACCGTCACGACAAACACGGCCAGTGCGGACAGTACGACCACGAGCTTGTGGCGCAGGGCCCAGCGAATGATCGGAGTGTAGACCCAGAGCAGAAACCGGTTCAGTGGATTCTTGTTCTCGGGAACGATCTTCCCGCGAACGAGCCACAGCATGAACAGAGGAACCAGCGTGATGGAAAGCAACGCGCCTCCCGCCATCGCGTACGTCTTGGTAAATGCGAGCGGGCTGAACAGGCGACCTTCCTGGGCCTGAAGACTGAAGACCGGCAGAAAGGATACCGTGATGATCAGCAACGAAAAGAAGAGCGCAGGCCCGACTTCAACGGCTGCATCGAGAATGATTCTCGCGCGCGGCTTGTCTCCCGCGTCGCGTTCGAGATGCTTGTGGGCGTTCTCGATCATCACGATGGCGGCGTCGACCATCGCACCGATCGCGATCGCGATACCACCCAGAGACATGATGTTGGCGTTGATTCCCTGGTGATACATCACGATCAACGAGATCAGGATCCCGAGAGGAAGCATCAGAATTGCGACGAAGGCACTTCGGATGTGGCCGAGGAACAGGATGCAAACCAGCGCGACGATGATGCACTCCTCGATCAGCGTTTTGTTCAGATTGTCGACGGCCCGTTCGATCAGGCTCGACCGGTCGTAGACAGTGACGATCTCGACACCCTCGGGCAGCCCCGCTTCGAGCTGGCTCAATTTGGCTTTGACGTCCTGGATGACTTTCAGCGCATTTTCTCCGAAGCGCATGACGACTACGCCGGCAGCGACCTCGCCGGTTCCGTCCAGGTCCGCGAGCCCCCGGCGGAGTTCGGGGCCCTTTTTGATGTGGGCGATGTCGCGCAGCAGGATGGGAATTCCCCTTCCATCCGTACCGACCGCGATGACGGCGAGATCCTCGAGACTCTCGATGTAGCCGCGCCCGCGCACCATGAACTCGGTCTCTGCAAGTTCGACGAGTCTTCCACCGACGTCGTTGTTGCTGCGTTGGATGGCGTGACGCACTTCAGCCAACGAGATGCCGTAGGCTGCGAGTGCATTCGGGTCGACTTCAACCTGATACTGGCGCACGAAACCGCCAATGCTGGCGACCTCCGAAACACCCGGAACGGTTTGCAGTTCGTATCGGAGATACCAGTCTTGTATCGAGCGGAGATCTGCCAGGTCGCTTTGGCCCGTGCGGTCGACGAGCGCGTACTCGTAGACCCATCCGACACCAGTGGCGTCGGGCCCCAGGGTGGGTGTGACGCCCTCTGGGAGTCGGCTGGAGACGAAGTTCAGGTACTCGAGCACGCGACTTCGCGCCCAGTAGATGTCGGTTCCGTCCTCGAAGATGACGTAGACGAAGGAAGATTCGAAAAACGAATAACCCCGGACGACGGTCGCATAAGGTACAGCCAACATCGCGGTGGTGAGTGGGTAGGTGACCTGGTCCTCGACCACCTGTGGCGCCTGCCCGGGAAACTCGGTGAACACGATTACCTGCACGTCGGACAGGTCGGGGATCGCGTCCAACGGCGTGTTGGTCAGTGCAAACACGCCCCAACCCAGAATTGCAACGGCCCCCAACCCCGTCAAAAACGGATTCCTGGCCGACCCCTCGATGATGCGACGCAGCACGGCTTACTCCTTCGGCTCGTTCGAGTGCGACGACATATCGTGACCGTCGTGCGACATCTCACCCGTGGGCATGGCGTGCTCCATCGAAGGCGCAACCTCCGCGGGCATCGCGTGCCCTTCATGACCCGCAGCACCTGCACCTGCGGTGGGCATGACATGACCTGCGTGGCTCGGGTCTTTCATCTCGCCATTTGGCATCGAATGCTCCGCCACACCAGGCACGTCCTTTGTCATGGCAGAGTCGGTCGAATCGCCGTCACCGGCGAGGAGCTTCTGGACCGCCTCCTGCAGCTTGCTCTCGCTGTCGATCAAGAACTGGCCCGATGTCACTACCCGCTCCGATTCGCGAAGTCCGTCTCGAACTTCGAGCCAGCCATCGCCGGTGTCGAGACCCAGCGTGACATCCCGAGGCTGGAAGCGTCCCTCACCTATGGCAACGACGATCAGGTTCCGACGGCCGGAACGGATCACGGCTTCCTCGGGAACCGCGATTACACCCTTTCGCGTCTCCGCCTCGATGCTCACATTGGCGAACATATCCGGCTTGAGCACTCCGCCGGGATTGTCGAGTTCCAGGCGAACGCGCGCCGTTCGGGTCTTGGGGTCGAGGTAGGGGTAGATGTAGGTGACCGTCGCCTCCAGGGGAACGCCCGGCAGGTAACTCAGCTCGACTGCGCCGCGCTGCCCTTCGGCGACCCAGGCAAGCTCGTACTCGTAGATGTCCGCGTACACCCAGACATGCGAGAGATCCGCAATGGTGTACAGGTCGTCGTTCGCGCCGACCTCCATTCCCTTTCGCACCCCCAGATGCGTGACGACCCCATTGGCTGGCGCGTAGAGGGTGAGGGTCTTGCGGACGATTCCGCGATCCAACAGCCGATCGATGTCTCGATCTGGAATGTCCCAGAGTTCGAGGCGCCGACGCGTGGCTTCGAACAATTCGTCACCGCCCCGCCTCACATCCGCAAACGGGCTGTCAGCGGTGGCGTCTCGGTAGCGCGCCGCAACCAACAGCTCTTCCTGGGTCGATACCAGTTCGGGGGAGTAGAGTTCGAGCAGCGGTTGGCCGCGCTCGACCATCTCGCCCTCGTACTCGACGTAGAGCTTTTCGATCCAGCCCTGGACCTTGATGTGGACGTGCTCTACGAGGCGCTCGTCGTAATCCACGCGTCCGACCGCGCGCACCACGCGCGTCAGGTCGCGCCGCTCGACGCGGGCCATTCGCACACCCATGTTCTGGATCATCCCCGGGTTGATCTGCACCGCGCCTTCGGGCATTTCGCCGCCCCCGCTGGGGCAGACCGGCACCAGATCCATTCCCATCGGCGACTTGCCGGGCGCATCCCGCACGTAGGTCGGATCCATCGGCGCCTTCCAGTGGGTGGGCTGCGCTCCACCGGGGCAGGGACCCGAACCCAGCTCGTCAGCCGCGGGTTCCGTTGGTGCGGATACGAACCACTGGTTCGCGAACCACCCCCCGGCGAGGCTCGCAGCGACCAGCAATGCGATCGAGATCGTTGTCTTGGTGTTCATCGCAGCTCCCTTCCGACGGCACTTTCGAGCGCGGCAAAGGTCGCGCGGCGATCGGCGATCGCCCGAACGAGGCTGAGCTCGGCGTCCAGCAGACGCACCTGGCTGTCGATCAGGCTGAGAAAATCGACCTTGTCCACCTGATAACCCGACCGGCTCGAATCGAGAGATTGGCGGGTCTGCGGAACGAGGCCCGTTTCGAGTAGATCCACCGCGGCGTCGGCCCGCTCGAGCGCCGCAAAGGTCGTGCGAACCGCATCGCGCAGCCGGGCGCGCTCATCGCGGTACATGGCCTTGGCGCGACGCACGAGCGCGGCGCGTTCGGCCGTCATCTCGCGCCATTTGCCGCGATCGACGGGAAGTCTCAGCGTGACCCCCGCAGACACGAAATCGTCTCCGCCGATCGGATCGCCGGCCACACGCTGCCGGATCACGTATCCCACACCGACATCGAAGTCCGGATAGCCCTCGAGTTCGGTCACCCGCTGGAGGCGCTCTGCCTCGTCGACGCGCTCCGCAAGCGCGCGGAGCAGCGGACTCGTCTCCTCGAGGGGGTCCAACAAACTTGCGATCTGGGGGAGCGGTGAATCGTCGCGCAGATCGCCCACCGTCGGAAAGACAGTCTGGAGCGGAAGGTCGAGGACAGCGGCCAACCGTGATTCTGCCGAACGAATCGCCTCGATGCGTCGAAGTCGCTCCTCGAGCAACCGGGTCAATTCGACCTGTGCTCGCAGTACGTCTTGCTGGAGGCCGGAGCCCACGCTGTACTTGATTTGTGCGATTTCGGTCAGTTGGCGGAGCAGCTCGACATTGGTATCGGTGATTTCGAGTGCGCGTTGGGCAAAGCCCAACTCCGCCCAGCGGCCCTCCACCACAGCCGCCACCAGGAAGCGCCG
>JAHEEJ010000316.1 GCA_024640705.1 Deltaproteobacteria bacterium | reverse complement strand
GTCGATGTCGTCGCCGGATTCCCGATAGAGCTCGCTGACCGCGTCGAGATCCGAACCCGAACGCTCGGCGATGAGCAGCAGACGGGTGACCGATTCGAGCGAGATGCCACTCTCGAGCAGGCCCGTCACGGCATCGGCCGGCACGCCGAATTGCTCCGCGAGCGGGCCCGCCAACGCCATCTCGGCTTCGGCCAGCTCTGCCTGCAAGGGACGCGGCAGTCCGACCGTCCCCAGCAGAACGATGAAGAGAACGGCGGACAAAGCGCTGCGCGCTGTCAGAAACATGGGTGGCTCCTTTGGCAATGACACGATCGGGATCTCGGATCGAGTGAGTTCATGAGCAAAAACGGGTGACCTTTGCGCAAGGGCCCAATCGGGCCGGCCCGGTTAGATAGCACTGAAACGCGCCGCCGGCTGCTCGCGGCTTCGCATGCCCGGGGCAGCGGCCTGCGATCGGGATCAGGAGGCGGATCGAGCCCGGATCCGCATCTGATTCACGCTTCATAGACCCAACGGCCGCCGACCATCGTGCGTTGAACCGGAATCGAAATGATCGAGAAGGGATCTTCGGTTCGCGGGTCGCGTTCCAGGACGACGAGATCGGCGAGCTTGCCCGGGGTAATCGAGCCCTTGTGGTCTTCCTCGAAGGACGCGTAAGCGCCGTTCAGGGTTCCCACGCGTATCGCTTCTTCGACCGTGACTCGCTGCCGAGGACCCCACAGGTTTCCGCGAGAATCGGTCCGCGTGACGCTGGACTGGATCGCCATCATCGGCTCGAAGGGGCCAGGTGGGTAATCCGATGCCTGCGTGACATGGATTCCCGCATCGAGAAAACTCCGCACTGCGAACATGCGATCGAGTCGGTCCTCTCCGTACTCTCGCATCTTCTCGCCGTGGAAATAGACGTAAGTAGAAAACGGTGTCGGAATCACACCCAGCTTTTGCATTCGATCGATCAACCCATCGTTGATGACGGTGCAGTGTTCGATTCGAAAGCGCGGGTCTACCCGTGGGTTCTCACGCTGTAGTCTTTCGTACAACCGGAGCACACGTTCGATGGCCGCGTCGCCATTCGCGTGGATGCCGAGCTGCCAGCTCCCGGCATGGGCTCGACTTGCGAGCGGGTATAACTCGTCTTCCGAGGCCACGAGAATTCCATAGTCGTCCGGACGACCCACGTAGGGCTGAGAGAGAAGCGCCGTCCGCTCCGAAATCGATCCGTCGCAGACCGCCTTCATCCCGCCGACGCGAATCCACTCGTCTCCGAAACCGCCCTTGATCCCTGCGTCGAGCATGCTGGTGGCGGCTTCGTCGATCATCAGGCAATAGATGCGAACTCCGAGTTCTCCCGCTTCGCGTGCATCCTGGTAGGCGGCCAAATCCTCGGTCGTCGCCCAGGCATCGTGCGCCGAGGTGATCCCGGCGCGGTTCAGCATCTGGGAAATCTGCTTTACGCCTTCACGCCGCTGGTCGTCGGTCAGCAGTGAGGGAATCGACGCCTCGATGAGCTCCTTGGCGCGCTCGGCAACCCTTCCGGTGAGCCTTCCGGATGCCGGATCGCGCTCAAAGCGACCTCCGGGAGGATCGGGCGTTCGCTCATCGACACCGGCCCGCGCAAAGCCCGCCGAATTGAGGTATGCGGTATGGCCACCGCGATGTTCAACCATCACCGGATGGTCGGATACGGCGGCATCTAGATCGCTTCTCGTGATCGCGCGCCCTTCGGCGGCCTTGGTATCGTCATACTTGAATCCCAGAACCCAATCGTTCGATCCCGTTTTCAGCGACCGCTCCTTCAGCGCTCGCAGGATCTCGGCGATCGTTGGCAATTCACAATCCACCTGGGCGAGATGTCGATAACCAGCGTATGCGGGGTGTGTATGCGCGTCGATGAAGCCCGGAAGAACCGTACTGCCCGCAAGGTCGATTCGTTTTGTATTCGATTTCGCCAATCCGAGAATTTCGTCATTGCTTCCGACCGCATATATGCGATTTCCCCAGAGTGCTACCGCTTGCGCAAACGGAAGCCGAGGATCGACAGTAACGATGTTCGCGTTGTAGAGCACGAGGTTCGGGTAGATATCGCGAAATCCGAACAACCCGAGGCTGCTCCCCTGGATCAAGAACGCACGGCGTGATAGCTGCATCGTTGGATTCCTCCCAGGGGTCGACGAACCACGCTCGTTCGCCCGTTTCCAAACCGCTACCTTCACCTATGGCGCAGGTTACACGACGAATTTCCGGCCCCGCCAGGGGCGCTTCGATCCATTTTCGAGGCTGAGACATGAACGCCGCGACGCAAGCGATGCTGGAGAAGGCGCGCAGGTTTTTGCCAAACGGCACCCTCGGGAACATCTCCGATGAGATCCTGCTCTCGAGGGGCAGAGGCAGCCGCGTCTGGGATTCGGACGATCGCGAGTACATCGATTACCTGCTCGGCTCCGGACCAATGCTGCTCGGACACGCTCATCCCGAGGTCTTGCAGGCAGTGCGCGAGCAATTGGAGGAGGGGTTGACGTTCTTCGCGCTCAACGAGAAGGCCATTTTGCTCGCAGAGCAGATCGTCGACGCGGTTCCGTGCGCCGAGAAAGTGCGCTTCACCAGTTCCGGAACCGAGGCGACGCTGTATGCGTTGCGAGTGGCGCGGGCGGCCACCGGACGTGAGAAGATCCTCAAGTTCGAAGGCGGCTATCACGGAATGCACGACTACTCGCTGATGTCGCTGCGGCCACCGCGGGCGTCCGATTATCCGAAGCCGATTCCCGACAGTCGCGGCATCCCGCGCGGCGTAGAGCAGAGCGTGTTGGTAGCACCGTTCAACGATCTCGATCTGGCCGCGTCGCTGATCGAGGACCACCGTGCAGATCTCGCAGCCGTCATCGTCGAGCCGCTCCAGCGAATTCTTCCGCCCGCGCCGGGCTTTCTGGAAGGACTTCGCGAGGTCACGAGCGCCCACGACGTGGCGCTGATCTTCGATGAGATCGTAACCGGATTCAGGCTCGCACTCGGCGGAGCGCAAGCATACTACGGCGTCGTCCCTGACATCACGACACTCGGCAAGGTGATCGGCGGCGGCTTTCCGCTCGCAGCAGTCGCCGGCAGCGCGCGCTACATGGCCGAATTCGATGCCAGCCTGTCGGACTCGGCACTGGTCCAGATCGGCACCCTCAGTGGCAACCCCGTGGCTGCGGCAGCGGGCCTCGCTGCAATCCGCGTGTTGAAGCGAAGCGGCACCTATGAGCGCCTGCACGAGATCAGCAAGGCGATCGGCTCAGCCCTGAAATCCGCCGCGTCCGATCTGGGCATTGCCGCCCACGTCGTCGGAGAGGGGCCCGCCTTCGATCTGGTGTTCGCCGACGAGCCTCCGAAAAATTACGCGGAAGTCCTGGCTTCCGACAGCCAACTCGCCGCTCGTTTCGCGAAGGGCCTCAGGTCACACGGCGTACTCAAGGATTCGAAGTTCTACGTGTCGACCGCCCACACTGAATCCGACGTCGAAGCAACCGCAATCGCCGCGTCGAAGGCGCTTACCGATATCACGCGCTGAAATCCGCGCCGCTCCAGTCGTCCTCTTGCTGTGCGGCAGAACTCGGCACGTCAAATGCTCTGACCGAAAGCGCCCCTAGATGAACTCAGGCGTGTACAGCAGGTGCAGCCAGCCGCACCACAGGAACAGACTACCGTCACGGTATCTGTGTCCGAAGCGCGAGCCTCTAAAGCTGTTCTTGGTGTCGATGCTGATGTAGAGCCAGTGGCGATGACCGAGATGAAACGTTCTAGACATGGCATGCCCCCTCACCGCGCTGCGCCAGATTGCGCGAGCACTCCAGATCTCTACCAAACCCAACCACACTGTCAAAGATGGATTAGCGATACTCCGCACCTGAAATGACTGCGCCTCGTGTCAAATGGCGGATCCAGCTGTGATGATCCACTCCTTCGTCTTCATACTCCCTGGATCGGATCGCAATTGAATTTCCACGAGTAGCTGAAAGCGCACTTGACCTATGCACTTTTCATCGCTCTGACGCGTGCAACCGCGCGTGCAATGTTTAATTCAAGATCTTCTGGATCATTGATTCGCCAGGACGACACAGGCCGAGGACAATATGTCTCAAATTGAGGCGATCTGCCCCAGAGCGTATGTGCTGAAAAGCGAGACTCTCGAGCCAGTTCTGAAAAACATCCTGCGCTGCCAGCCAATTACTTGTCATTGAGACCCGCGAGATTCAGAATTCGGTGTTGAATCGACCGTTGACGGGCTCCAGCCGGGAGGCCGGTGCTGATGAGATTATCGAGGGCATGCGTGGCCCGCCTTCAACTCTTGGATAGAGCGGGAACACAAGCGGAGAAGAAAGTCATGCAGCGGGCGTTT
>JAHEEJ010000040.1 GCA_024640705.1 Deltaproteobacteria bacterium | reverse complement strand
CCGTAGGAGTCTGGACCGTGTCTCAGTTCCAGTGTGGCTGATCATCCTCTCAGACCAGCTACCCATCGATGCCTTGGTGAGCCGTTACCTCACCAACAAGCTAATGGGACGCGGGCTCATCTACAGGCGATAGCTTTCAAGAAGAGGCCATCTTTTTCCGCAAGGCCCAAGGACCTCGTGGTCTTATTCGGTATTAGCTCCAGTTTCCCGGAGTTGTCCCAAACCCGAAGGCAGATTACCCACGCGTTACTCACCCGTGCGCCACTCGTGTGCGATTCACTCCGAAGAGTGACTCGCCTTACCGTTCGACTTGCATGTCTTAAGCACGCCGCCAGCGTTCGTTCTGAGCCAGGATCAAACTCTCCAGTTTGAAACCTACTCTGGCGTGTGTACTTGCGTACCCACACCGGATTTTTTCGGAATTATCAGCACCCTGAACACGAGGGTGTCCGGGGTGCTGTTGTTACAGAAATTTATTGCTCTAACCATCCAATCGGGCTTTCCAAACCCGATGGACCGCACGCTATTCAGTTTTCAAAGACCCGCAGAAGTCTGCCGCTGCCTGTCTCGGGCATCGCAGACAAAAAAGCACCTGGGACCGACTCAACTGCCCGAGGTGCCTACAAATTCTTGCCGGGGGAAGAACTTACGTCTCGGTTGGCGGGCGGTCAAGGCCTCTCGACGAGATAGAGTGCTCCCCCAGGGAGAAAATCAGCTCAATCGCACCTGGGCGAAGCGCCGCTTCCCCACCTTCAGCAGGAAGCAGCCCGCCGGCAACCGCAGCGTCGGGTCGGCGACGACTTCACCGTCGACCCGCACGGCCCCCTGGCCGACCAGACGCCGCCCCTCGCTGCGGGAGCTGACCAGCTCCAGGCGCTCCAGGAGTTCCAGGAGGCCGATTTCGCCCTCGGGGCCGGTCTCACAGCGAACCTCCTCGAGATCCTTCGGGGTCTGCTTGCCCTGAATGACGTTTCGGAAGTGATCCGCGGCCTCCCGAGCCGCTTCGGCCCCCGCAAATCGCTCTACGAGAGCCCGGGCGAGGCCCAGCTTGAACTCCATCGGGTCGCCCTCGCCACCTCGAAACGCCTCCCGGAGGGGTTTCAGCGCCGCCCAGCGGTCGTCGTGAAGCAGGTCGTAGTATTCGAGCATCAGCGCGTCGGAAACGCTCATCACCTTGCCGAACATCTCGTCGGGCGGATCCGTGATGCCGATCCCGTTCCCGAGGCTCTTCGACATCTTGGCGCCATCCGTGCCCACCAACAGCGGGAGGGTGATGACCGCCTGGGGGGGCTGCCCGTAGTCGCGCTGGATCTCACGCCCCATCAGCAGATTGAAGGTCTGATCCGTGCCGCCGAGTTCGACGTCGGCGCGCAGCGCGACGGAGTCGTAGGACTGGACGAAGGGATAGAGAAATTCGTGCACCGCGATCGGCTCGTTGGCGCGGTAGCGCTTGGCAAAGTCGTCGCGCTCGAGCAGGCGCGCAACCGTGTAATGCGAGCAGAGCCGGACGATGTCTGCGGAGGACAGGCCCTCCATCCACTCGCTGTTGAAACGCACTTCTGCGTTATCGACATCCAGAATCCGAGCGACCTGTTCGACATAGGTTTTTGCGTTCTGCTCGACGGTGTCGGCATTCAGCGCCGGGCGGGTCTTGTTCTTGCCCGATGGATCTCCGATCCGGGCCGTAAAATCTCCGACCAGGAAGATGGGCGTGTGGCCGAGATCTTGAATTCGCCTGAGCTTGTTCAGCACGACGGTATGTCCGATGTGAAGGTCCGGCGCCGACGGATCCATCCCGAGCTTGATGCGCAGCGGGCGCTGTTCTTTCAGCGCGGCAATCAGCCGCGGCCGCAGATCTTCTTCGCCGTGAAATGCAACCGCGCCCTCACGCATGACATCCAACTGCCGCGCAGCTTCGCGCTCGAGGACCTGTTTGCTCATTGGAGACACCCCGAGCAATCTCGAACCCTTTGATCGGTGACGATGGCATCCATCTGGCGATCCCTCTGGTCGTGGGGAACGGCGCCCACGATCTGGAACTCGTAACCGAAACCCACGAGAGTGGGAGAGTCGCCTAGTTCGACCGCAAATGCGCGATCGTAGTAGCCCTTGCCGTGGCCAAGACGGTAACCGGCTTCATCGAACGCGACCCCCGGCACCACCACCAGATCATCGGGCCGCAGGCGAACCTTGGTCCCATCCGCCCGGGGCTCCAACACGCCGAACCCGCCCGGGCGAAGCTCTTCCCAGCGCTCCACGGCGAAGAATTCGAGCCCGATCGGATCGGTGGTCCGAGGCAGCAGCGCGGCGCCGGTTTTCGCGATGACGGCGTCGAACAGAATTCGCGTGGGAAGCTCGTAGGGAAGCGCCGCGTAGAGAGCGATTCGCCCGGCGCGCTTGGCCAGATCCAGATCGATCAGCGCTCTTGCGGCCAGCTCGCCCGCCCGCTCGGAATCGGCGGTGGTGACATCGTTTCGCAGCAGCGACATCTGCCGACGCAGCCGGCGCTTGGACTCGGTGATTTGGGAGGACATCGCCCCCACCATAGAACGCGCGCCCGGCTAGTGCCCGGCGTGGGCCTCGAGGGCGGACTCTGCGAGTTCGATCAGCGACCCGATGCGAGCCGCATCGACGCTGGCGGCAGCTGCACCTGCTGCGCCGCCGCTCTCGCGAAGCTCGACGAGCTCCCGGGCGAGATTCAGCGCCGACAACAACGCCAGCTGCAGGGTATCGACGGTGCCGGTCTTCTTTTCGACCGTCGCCATGGTGTCGTCGAGGTACTGGGCGACGCGCTGCAACGAAGCCTCGTCGTCGTCCGTTCGGATCCGAAACTCCTGGCCCCGGATGCTGACCGCGACCACCGGTTTGGCGGACACTATTCGCCAGCTTCCGCGAGCTGCGCGTCGAGTTGATCGAGGTGGGAGATCAACTCATCGATGCGCTTGTAGGCGTCCTGCCTGCGCTGGTTGGCGGCGATCAAATCCGAGTCGAGGGCTCGGATGCGCTGTCCCCCTTCGGCGAGCGCAGTCCGCAGCCCCGCGTTTTCCCGGCGAAGCTCTTCGTGGGACTCGACCAACGCCCGGATCGCGCGATCGAGTCGGTCGAAGTCGCCGGTTTTCGAGGCTGACTTGGAAATAAAGAGATCCCCCGTTGCGCTTTGATCCTACCGGTGACGGATGGAATACGTCAAGCGATTGTCGAAGAAAGAGGCGGTCGAATCAGTCGGAGCGGAACGGCGATCTGGATCGCGATCAAACGGTGTTGCAATCAGTCAAACGAACTCTGTCTCTCGGGCGGCGAAGCGTCCAGCAGTTCCCGCAGTCGGCTCGGATGATTGGTAAACATCCCGTCGACCCCGGCCTCGAGACAACGCTGCATATCCGCCAACGCATCGACCGTATACGGATACACGGCGAGTCCGTCGGCGTGTGCGGCAGCGACAAAATCCGCGTCGGCGAGCCCGTACCACGGATTGAGCGCCTCGGCGCCGACGGCGCGCGCCCGCTCGAGCCCTCCTTTGGGTCGGCGCCTCGAAACCAGAACGGCCAACCTCGCAGCCGGAGACAGCGCGCGCAGTTGCCCGAGAACATCGTCGCAAAAAGAAGAGAAGAGGGTCGACGCGAGCAACCCACGACCTTCCACGGCGCGAAGCACCGCCGCCTCGAGGCCCGGATACGCGCCGTCCGAACCGCTCTTGAGCTCGAGGTTGAACGCGATCTGCGAACCGAATCGGTCGAGCACTTCGTCCAGAATCGGAATCTTCTCGCCATCTCCCGCGTCGAGGCTTCGGATTTGCGCGAGGTCCGTCGCGCGCAGCTCGCGCCGCAGGCCGAGGCTCGCGAGATCCGGATCGTGTCGAACGACGATCGCGCCGTCACGCGAGAGGTGCAGATCGGTTTCGATCATGTCGGCGCGTTGATCGACGGCCAACTGAAAAGCAGAAAGCGTGTTCTCGGGGCGTTCCCCGGAGGCGCCGCGATGTGCGATGACCAGCGGCTGCGAAGGTCGCATCGAACTCAATCCTGTTCCCAATTCCGGGAACGCTCGACCGCCCGCTTCCAGCTCGCATAGAGCGCTTCGCGCCGCCCTGCGTCGAGCGTCGGCTCGAAGCGCTGCGCGCCCGCACCCACCGCCTCGAGTTCCGCGCGATCGGACCAGAACCCCACGCCGAGGCCCGCGAGCAGCGCGGCACCCAGAGCGGTGACTTCGAGCACGGGAGGCCGCTCGACCGGCGCACCCAGGATGTCGGCTTGAAATTGCATCAGGAACTCGTTCTGCGCGGCACCCCCGTCGACGCGCAGCACGTCGAGCTCGAGTCCGGAATCCGCGCGAACGCACTCCACCACGTCCCGGGTCTGATACGCGATCGACTCCAACGCCGCGCGCACGATGTGATCGCGCGTCGTCCCGCGCGTGATCCCGACGATGGCGCCCCGAGCCCGCTCGTCCCAATAGGGCGCACCGAGTCCCACGAATGCGGGGACCAGGTAGACGCCACCGGTATCGCTGACCGACCTCGCGGAGGCCTCGGAATCGCGCGCGTTTTCGATCAGGCCGATTCCGTCGCGCAGCCACTGGATCGCCGCTCCGGCGACGAACACGCTGCCCTCGAGTGCGTATTCGACCCGACCGCCGATCGACCAAGCGATCGTCGTGATCAGCCCACTACGCGAGACGTGCGCGTCCTCCCCGGTGTTCATCAATAGAAAACAGCCGGTCCCGTAGGTGTTCTTCGCGAGGCCGGGTTGCGTGCAGCCCTGGCCGAAGAGCGCGGCCTGCTGATCGCCGGCGATGCCCGCAATCGGAATCTCGGCGCCCAGCCAGTCCGAGTCTGCAACCCCGAAGCTTCCGCTGCTGTCGCGCACTTCGGGCAGCATCGCGCGGGGAATCCGCAGCTCACCCAACAACCGATCGTCCCATTCGCGCTCGTGGATGTTGTAGATCAGCGTCCGCGAGGCGTTGGAAACTTCCGTCGCGTGAACCCGTCCGCCGGTGAGTTTGTAGAGCAGCCAGCTGTCGATCGTCCCGAACGCGAGTTCGCCGCGCTCGGCCCGCTGCTGGGCGCCCTCCACTGCGTCGAGGATGAAGCGGATCTTCGTGGCCGAGAAGTAGGCGTCGATCACGAGACCCGTGCGCTTGCGGACCTCGTCCTCGAGACCCCGGGATCTCAGTTCATCGCAGATCGCGGCGGTCTGCCGCGACTGCCAGACGATCGCCCGGTGGATCGGCTCGCCGCTCGCTCGATCCCAGACGACCGTCGTCTCCCGCTGGTTGGTGATCCCAATCGCCGCGACCTCATCGGCTGCGACGCGCGCCTTGGCGAGAACGCCGCGCGCGGCGCGAAGCTGACTCTCCCAGATCTCCAGCGGATCGTGCTCGACCCAGCCGGGCCTGGGGAAGTGCTGCGGAAATTCATGCTGATCTTCGGCCGCGACGCTCCCGTCGCGCCCGAAGAGGATGGCGCGAGAGGAAGTCGTTCCCTGATCGAGTGCCATCACAAATCGAGTCATCTTCGACGCCCACCCTGGAATCATTCAGACGATTCCGCCTCCGCCGCATCCTCGAACAGCGCTTCGACGAACTCGTCCGCTGAAAAATCGCGAAGGTCCTCGGCGGTCTCGCCGACACCGACGAATTTGACCGGGATTCCAAACGCGTCGGCCAACCCGATCAAGACGCCGCCCTTGGCGGTTCCGTCGAGCTTGGTGAGGATGAGGCCCGTCACGCCCGCGACCTCGGTAAACAGACGCGCCTGCGAAATCGCGTTCTGACCGGTCGTCGCATCGAGAACCAGCAGGACTTCGTGCGGTGCATCCGCGAGCCCCTTGCCGATCACCCGCACCATCTTGCCGAGCTCTTCCATCAGCGGACGCTTGGTCTGCAGGCGCCCCGCCGTGTCGATGATCGCGACGTCGATCCCGCGCGCCACGGCCGCCTTGACGGTGTCGAATGCGACCGCGGAGGGGTCGCCGCCGGATGGACCGACGATGACTTCGCAGCCGGTCCGCTCACCCCAGACTCCGAGTTGCTCGCTGGCCGCTGCGCGAAAGGTGTCGCCTGCACCGAGGATCACACTGCGCCCAGAGGCCACGTAGCGCGCGGCGAGCTTGCCGATCGAAGTCGTCTTGCCCGCGCCGTTGACGCCGAGAACCAGAATCACATGGGGGTTTCCCGACGCAGCGAGCCCGCTGGCGGGTTCGATACGTCGCAGCTTCTCGAGGATCGCCGCGCGGAGGACTGCGTTGACCGTCTCGGCGTCGCCGCCGGCCGCCTCCGCGCGAACCTTTGCGAGCAGACTGTCGGCCGTCTGGACCCCGAGATCCGCCTCGAAGAGCAGCGACTCCAGTTGATCGAGCAGCTGCGCGTCGATGGTTCGGCTTCCGAGCAACTGGCCGATCCGACCGACGAGGCCCTCTCGGGTCAGCCGGAGGCGATCCCGCATACGCGCCGCTTGCGGGGGCGCGACGGCCTCCGCCGCGGCTGCCTCGCGCTCGCGATCGGGCAGAGCGGGCGCCTCGAGCGCGCCTTCCAGCGGAGTGACCGCGGAGCGACGAGCCGAGCGCCAGGCAAAGACGATCACGCCGACGACAGCCAATGCGATCGGAACCAGCAGCAGCGCCGGCAGCAGCGGGTTGCGAATCGCCCAGTCTTGGAGAATTGCGATCAGGGAGTTTTCCATTGAGGGCGGGAACATAGCGGCCTTCCGCGGCGGCGGAGAGAGCCGCGGCGGGTTCGCGAGACCGGGCTAGAGCGTTCGGGTCAGTGCATCTCTACGGCGACGAGCTTGCTCACACCCTTGCGCTCCATCGTCACCCCGTACAGCAGATCGGCGACTTCGATGGTGCGCTTGTTGTGGGTGATCACGACGAACTGCGACCAGGCGGCCATCTCGCGAACCAGGTCGTTGAAGCGGCCGACGTTGGCGTCGTCGAGCGCCGCGTCCACCTCGTCGAGCAGGAAGAACGGCGAGGGGCGAACCTGGAAGACGGAGACCAGCAGCGCGATTGCGGTCAGCGTCTTCTCGCCGCCGGAGAGCAGGTTGACGTTCTGGAGACGCTTGCCCGGAGGCATTGCCATGATGTCGATGCCCGACTCGAGAACGTCTTCAGCGTCGGTCAGCGACAAGCTCGCGCGACCGCCGTTGAACAGCCGGGGGAAATTCTCCGAGAAACGCTTGCTGACCTCTTCGAAGGTCTCCTTGAAGCGGCGCCGGCTGGTGCGGTTGATCCGCTGGATGGCGTCGCGCAGGGAGGCGAGCGTGCGCTCCAGGTCGTCCTTTTGCTCGGTGAGGAATCGCGAACGCTCGCTCAGCTCCTCTTGCTCTTCGATCGCGCCGAGGTTGACGTCGCCCAGGCTCTGGATCTTGCGCCGGACCTCGTCGAGCCGCTGCTTCCGCTGTTCGAGGGGCAGGGTCGCGAGCAACGCGTTCTCGCGGGCGTCGCGCGCGGCATTGGGGGTCGCGCCGTCGTCTTCCTCGCTGTCGTCCGTGGCGTCGGCTGCCGGCTCGAGCGCTGCGGTCACCGGCACCTCGGGTTCGAGCGATTCGGTTGCCGTCACCTCGAGATCGACCGAAGGCGGAGTCCAGCTCGCGATCTCGACGCCCCATTTTTCTTGGATCGACTCATCGAGGTGCGCGAGTGTGAGTTCCAGTTCCCGACTGCGAAGCTCCGCCACGTTGACCTGCTCGCGGCGCTCCGAAATCTGGCTGCGGAATTCGCGGGTGCCCTCGTCGAGGCGCGCCACCTCGTCGGAGATCCCCTCGTAGGCCTCGCGCTTGGCGTCGTTGCCCGCGCGAGCGGCTTCCTCCTCGCGCAGCTGGATTTCCAGCGTCCTCTCGGAAACCGCGATCTTCTCGGCCAGCTCCACCCGCCTCGCCTCGGCGGCGGCGATTTCTCCGTCGCGCCGCTCGATCCAGCCTCGCGTCTCTCCCACCGCGGCGATGGCGCGCTCGTGGATCGATCGCAGGCGGTCGCGTTTCTCCGAGCGCCCCGCGTGCTCGACCCTTCGCTCGGTTGCGATCGTCTCCAGACGATTGAGCTCGCGCCCGCACGAACCCGCCCGCAATACGAGCGCGTCGAGCTCCCGCTGGCACTTCGCGCGCTCGTTGCGGAAATCTTCCAGGGTGCGCTCGAGCCGCGCGTGTTCCCCGGTCAGCGACTCGATCTCCGCGAGAATCTCGGATCGCTCGGCGGTGCGACCCTCATGGGCCTCTCCGAGGGCCTTGACGCGCTCACGGGTGCGCTCGAGATCCTTTTCGTGATTCGCCACCGCGAGCGCCGCCGTGTGATGTCTGTTTCGCAGGTTGTCGAGTTCGTCGGCCGCGCGCGCCAACTGCGCCTCGACCTCCCGATGAGTGTTTTCCGCATCGACGACCTGCCGATCGAGGCCAGCCACTTCGACCGTCAACTCGCGCACTTCGCCCATCCGGGCGAGCAATCCCTGCCCCGGCCCCTCGGTTCCCGCGCCACCGCGCGCGATGCCATCGGGCGTCAGCACATCGCCGTCGGGCGTCACGAACGTCGCAGGGAGACGCCCGGCCTCGTAGACCGACAGCACCTCCCGAAGATCGCCCACCAGGTTGACGCCGCCGAGCAGCGTGTGGGCCAGGCTTTCGAATCCGGGCCGCGCCCGAACCCTCTCGAGCAGTGGCTGACCCAGGGGGACGAATCCCGTCACGTCGGGATCGCGGCTCGACAACGACACGAGCACACCGCGGCCCGCCCGCCCGGCGCGCAGGCGTTCCAGTGCCGCGAGGGCGGTGGCGGGCTGGTCCACCACGATGGCCTCGGCGCGCTCGGCGAGCACGGCCTCTACCGCGTCTTCGACCTCGCGGTCCACCTCCAGCAGATCCCGCACGAGGCCGCGGAATTCGAGATTCCGCTCCTCAGGGCCCTCTGCGGAGAGCAGATGCCGCGCGCCTTCGCCGACGTCGTCGCGACGCTCCACGACTTCGCGCAGGGAATCGAGCCGGGCCTTGCGGGTCTCCCGCCGCTCGCGCACTTCTCGCAGCGTTTCGGCGGCCTCGCGGGCGCGGGCGACGGCCTCTTCGTGGGCTTCGAGCGCGCGCCGCATCAGCCCCATGAAGCGATCTCGCTCGGCGAGCAGATTGCGCAGTCCCTCTTCGAGTTCCCGCTGTTCGCTGTCCGCCCGCGAAGACTCGGAATGCCCGACCTCCATCACGTCGTCCGACGTGCGAATCCGGCTGTCGATCTCGGCCCGGCGGTCGTTGATCGTCGAAAGTCGATCCTCCGACCGCGCGATGCTCGTGAGCGCCTCGACGAGCGCGGTGTTGGCGATCTCTCGCTCTCGCTCGACTTCCTGAAGCCGCTCGCGGGCCTCGGTCACCGCCGCTTCACTGCTGGCCAACAGCTCGGCCTCGGACGCAGTCGCGCTCTCGATCGCTCGCAGTTCGTCCGCAGCGCCTTCGGCTTCGATGTCCTGGAGCCGCAGCTGTTCGTGCAGGCGCTCGAGCTCTCCGCGCCGGGCCGCGATCGTTTCGGCGAGCGACTCGCGCTCCCTGCGGCCAAATTCGATCTGGCCCTCGTGGTGCTTGATGTCGGTGCGCAGGGCCAGCAGGCTCTCGTTGCCGTGGCTGAGGGTTCGCTCCGACTCGGTGAGTTCGAGGCGCTTGGCCTGGACGGTCAGTTCTCGCTGGGTGAGCGAGGCTTCGAGATCCGCAACTTCTCCGCTCAACGCCGCAAAGCGCGCCTTCGCGGCTTCGTTCTCCTCGGCGTGCGCGCGCCGCTCATCGGCGGCGATCGAGAGTTCCAGCACCCGCAACGTCTCGCGAAGCCGCTTGTAGCGGGCGGCCTTCTTGGCCTGGCGGTCGATCGAGTTGATCTGCCGGCGAATCTCGGCGAGCACGTCGGTGATCCGCAGCAGATTCTGCTCCGTCGAGGCGATCTTCGACTCGGCCTCACGGCGCCGGGCCTTGTACTTCCCGATGCCGGCCGCCTCTTCGATCAGGGCCCGGCGCTCTTCGGCCTTGGCGGAGACGATCTCGGCAATTCGCCCCTGCTCGACGATCGTGTAGCCCTTGGTGCCGATGCCGGTATCTCGGAAGAAGTCGTGCACGTCGCGCATCCGGCACGGCGTGCGATTGATCAGGTACTCGGACTCACCGGTCCGATAGAGGCGCCGGGTGATCTGGATTTCCCGGTAGGACGAAAAAGCGGGCGGCCCATCGCCACCGCTGTTGTCGAAGGTGAGAACGACCTCGGCCATTCCGACCGAGCTGCGGCCCTCGGAGCCCTGGAAGATCACATCTTCCATGCCCTTGCCGCGCAGCCGACGGGGCGACTGCTCGCCCATCACCCAGCGCATGGCGTCGACGACGTTCGATTTGCCACAGCCGTTGGGCCCGACCACCCCGGTCACGCCGGGCTTGAAGAGCAGTGCGGTCTTGTCCACGAACGACTTGAAGCCGTGAAGTTCCAGGCTTTTGAGTTTCACTCGATCCTCGCTGCAATTACCTGCACGTGCGCGCTCGGACCACCACCCCATAGGGCGATGTCAGTCAGATTGCCGAGCGGAGGACGTTGGGGGACAGCAGATTGGTACCACCCCTATGGGGACAAATGCAAGCAATTCGTTGGGGCCGATTTGACCCGGATTCCGTCGTCAACCGGCTGCGATCGAGCGCGCTTCTTCCGAGCGATATTGGAGCCGGTAGAGTCGATGGTAGACGCCCTCGAGCGCCATCAGCTCCTCGTGGGAACCGAATTCCACGATCCGGCCCTTGTGGAGCACGTAGATCCGGTCGACGTCCTGGATGGTGGAGAGCCGGTGGGCGATCGCGATCGCGGTCCGCCCCTCCATCAGGTTGTGGATCCCGCGCTGGATCAGCACTTCGGTCTCGGTATCGATCGAACTGGTCGCCTCGTCGAGCACGAGCACATCCGAGCCGTGGGCAACGGCCCGCGCAAACGAGAGCAGCTGGCGTTGACCCGCCGACAGATCCGCACCGCGCTCGCGGAGCACGGTTTGGTAGCGATCCGGCAGCCTCTCGATGAAGCGGTGGGCTTCGACGGTCTTCGCGGCGCGCTCGATGTCCTCGTCGCTCAAGCCCGCTCGGTCGAGGCCGATATTCTCGGCGATGCTGCCGCTGAACAGGAAGACGTCCTGCAGCACGGTCGCGATGCTGCGACGCACGTCGGCCTGGGGGATGCAGCGCAGATCCCGACCGTCGAGCAGGATGCGGCCTCGCTGCGGCTCGTAGAGCCGCGTGAGCAGCTTGATCAGCGTGGTCTTGCCGGACCCGGTCGCACCGACGAACGCCACCTTTTCACCGGGCTCCACCCGAAACGACACGTCTTCGAGAACCCACTCCTCGTCGTTGTAGGCGAACCAGACGCCTTCGAACTCGACCGCCCCGCGGCTGCCCGGCCGAAGCGCCGCGCGCTCGATCGCATCGACGCCGACCGGCACATCGACGACTTCGGGCTGGGTGTCGAGCAACTGGAAGATCCGCTCGGCGCTCGCCATCGAGCTCTGCATGACCGAGTACTTCGCGGACAGATCGCGCAACGGCATGAAGAAGCGCCGCATGTAGTCGATGAAGATGTAGAAGGTTCCGACCGCGGCGAGCTTGAATCCATAACCGAGAATCACCGCGACCGTCAGGTTCTGCGCGACTTCGACGACCGAAAACAGCCGCCCCTCCCAGCGGTTCGAGCTCTGCCAGGCGTTGCGGTTCAGCGCGTTCATCTGGTCGAATTCCGCCGCGTTGCGCTGCTCTCGCGTAAACAGCTGCACCACCTTCATTCCGCTGATCGTCTCCTGCAGCTGCGCGTTGATGCGCGCAATGCGCAGACGGGTTTCGCGATAGGCATCGCGAACCTTCAGCCGGAATACGACCGCAGCGACGGCCAGTACCGGCACGACGGCGAAGGTGGCGAGAGAGAGTTTCCAGCTGATTGCGAACAGGACGGCCGCGAAGCCGATCATCTTCACGACGTCGGTGATCAGCGCGACGAGCCCGGCCGAGAACATCTCGGCGAGATTCTCGACGTCGTTGGTGGCGCGCGTGACGAGACGTCCGACCGGGTAGCGATCGAAGAAACCCAGGTGCAGACGCTGGATGTGTCCGAAGATCTCTACCCGCAGATCGCGCATCGCGAGCTGGCCCACCCAGGCCGATAGATACATGTAGACGAATTGAAGGCCCGCGAGAGCCAGCGAGGCGAACGCGTAGAGCAGCACGAGCCAAATGAGCGGCGAAATCATTGCGGGGGGATCGAGAATCCCCGTAGCCCACTGCGCGACCGGGTTCGCAGAATCGGCGGCCGCGAGCGCGGACTGGGCCGCATCCCCCGAACCCGGTTCAACAAAGACACTGTCCAGCCCTTGCTTGATGATCCACGCGGGCGCGAGCTCGAGTGCGAAGAGCGGTGCGAACAGCAGCAGATCCAGCGCGATGAACCACTTGTAGGGCCGCAAGTAGGGCCACAAGCGCATCAACAACCGCGCGTCGTAGGCCTTTCCGAGGACCTGCTCGTCGTGGACGGCGTCGGCGCTCACGCGACGGCCCCCATCCCGTCGAGTTCTTCTTCGAGCGCCTGCTGACGCGCGGTTCTCGCGTAGAAGCCGCCCGCGAGGAGCAGCTCCCGGTGAGTTCCCCGCTCTGCGATACGGCCGTCTTCGAGCACGATGATCTGATCGCAATTGCTGACGCTGCTGATCCGATGCGAGATGCAGACCACGGTTCGCCCCGCGAACACCTCGTCGAGGCTGCGCTGAATGGCCTGCTCGGTCGCCGCGTCGACACTCGAAAGCGTGTCGTCGAGAATCAGGATGCTCGGATCGAGTGCGAGCGCGCGAGCGAGCGCGGTGCGCTGGCGCTGCCCGCCCGAGAGCATCACGCCGCGTTCACCGACGACGGTCGCGAGTCCATGGGGAAATTCGGCGAGGTCCTGGGAGAGTTGCGCTCGTTCTACGGCCTGCGCAATCTGCTTCGAATCCGCCTCTGGCAATCCGAAGGCAATGTTCTCTGCAAGGGTCATCGAGAACAGGAAAGAGTCCTGCGGAACCATCGCAATGTGCGAACGCAACATCCGGAGCTTCAGCCGGTTGACGTCGACTCCGTCGATGAACAGGCAACCGTCCTCGACCTCGAGCAAGCGCGGAATCAGCGCTGCGAGTGTGCTCTTGCCCGAGCCGACCGGGCCGACGATGCCGAGGGTCGTGCCCGCCGGAACCGTCAGCGAAACGTCGCGAAGCGCGGGCTCTCGACCCTGCGATCCGTAGTGGAAGGTGAGGCCGCGAAATTCGATTTCACCGCGCAAACCCTCTAGATCGATCGCGTCGGGGCGGTCGGCGATCGAGGGAGCCGTCGTGAGCACCTCGTCGATGCGCTGCATCGCAGCCGCACCGCGCTGGATCAGCGAAAACGCCCAACCCATGATGAAGGTCGGAAACGTCAACTGGTAGATCAGCATCGCGAAGGTGAAGAACTGGTCGATCTCCATCCGGCCCGCAGTGATCTTCGCCCCGCCGACCCAGAGGATGATCATCATCGCGAGACTTGGAAGCAGCCCGGTGATCGCGGGCATCGCGCCGCTCACGCGAACGAGCTTCAGCTGCTTGTGATACAGGTTCTCGTTCGCCTTCGCGAATCGATCTTGGGTGATGTCCTCCATCGCGTAGGCCTTGACGACGGAAATCCCCGAAATCGTCTCCTGCAGTTGGTTCGAGAGCTCGCCGAGACCCTCCTGGACTTCGATGTTCCAGCGGTGCAATCCCCGCCCGAAGGCGCGCGCGAGCCAGATGAAGAGCGGATAGGGCACGAGAACCAGCAGCGCGAGCTGCCAGTCCTTGGAGAACATCATCACGAGCGCGCCCGCGTAGAGCAGCGGGCTCTGCACGGCGGAGAGCAGTCCCGGTCCGAGCAACATCCGCACCGAGTTGAGATCGTTGACGCAGCGGCTCATCAGATCGCCCGTCCGCCAGCTCAGGAAGAACGACTGCGGCAGGCGCTGCAGATGCGCGAAGAGGTCGTTGCGCATTTCGTATTCGATGTGTCGAGCAGAATTGAAGACGAGGACGCGCGAGAAGTAGCGGACCACCCCGCCGAGGACGCCGACCACGGCGAGCCACATCGCGAGGCGGACGATGGCTGCGGTGGGCTCGCCATCCTTGATCGCCCCGACGGTTCGCCCGGTCAACTCCGGCACGAGCAGAAACGCCGCGACGTAGGCGAGCATGAACACCGACCAGATCGCGTAGTAGGCGCGGCTCCTCGCGATGTATCCCGATAGCCGCGCGATGGCCGCGCGAACGGAGCTGCGGCCCGCGCGCTGCGCGGCAATCTGCTCGGCACTGTTCATCGGTAGTACCAGTCCGCGACTCTCCGGCGATCGAAACCGAACCGCCAGGCCGCGGCGGCCAGCGCGTTTCGAAACAGGGTCCTCGCCACGCCCCGGGTCCGATACCGGCGAGCCGAGGTGGTCACCGGCAGATCGAGCAGCGCCAATCGACCGCGGCCGCGCATCGCCCTCACCAGATCCAGGTCCTCCATGATCGGAACGAGCGGTATCCCACCGATCGCCTCGAGCGTCTCCCGCCGCACGAAAACCGCCTGATCGCCGTACGGCAGGCCGAAGATCGCAACCCGCAACCGCACCCCCCACTCGACGACGCGCAGCGCCCAGCCAGCCTGCTCGAAACGCAGGCAAAACGCACCGCCAACCGTTCCGGCGTCTTCAAGGGCGCCCGCAATGGCCCGATCGAACCCCGCAGGCAGGCGGGAATCGGCGTGGAGCAGGAGGATCGCGTCTCCGCAGCTCGCTTGGGCCCCCGCGGCGAGCTGCTCGGCTCGGCCGGCGGGGCTGCTCACGACGCGCGCCCCGGCTGCCGCCGCGAGTTCCCGCGTGGCATCCCGGCTGCCGCCATCGACCACGACCACCTCGACACCCGGTGCGCGTGCACTCTCGATCGCGCTGACGACCCGATCGGCCTCGTTCAACGCCGGAATCACCACCGAGAGCTTCACCGGCCGACGATAGCAAGTTCCGTTTGACAGGCCTTGGGCGACTCGCCTATCCATCGGGCGTGACCAAGAAGTCCCCGACATCGAAATCGAACCCGAAACCCTCGAAACCGGCTGCGCGCAAGAAGTCCCCGAAGCGCTCGAAGCCGGACGAAACGAGCGCCCCCACCTACGCGAGTGCCGGGGTCGACCTCGACCACGACGAGGGGTTCATCTCCGAGATTGCAGAGATCACCCGGCCCACGATGCGACCGGAAATCCTGTCGTCGATCGGAGGCTTCGCAGGACTCTTCAAGGCCCCGGATCGATACAAGGACCCGGTGTTCGTCGCGGGTGCCGACGGTGTCGGAACCAAACTCAAGCTCGCCGCCGAACTGGGCCGCTACGACACGGTGGGAATCGACTGCGTGGCGATGGTCGTCAACGACCTCGTCGTGCAGGGCGCCGAGCCGATCGTCTTCCTCGATTACATGGCGATGAACCAACTTCATACCGACACCGCCAAGGAGGCGCTGCGCGGCATGGCAGAAGGCTGCCGACGGGCTGGCTGCGCGCTGCTCGGCGGAGAGACGGCGACGATGCCGGGGGTCTACACCGAGGGCGAGATCGAACTCGTCGGCTTCGGCGTGGGCGTCGTCGAGCGCGATCAGATCGTCGACGGATCCGGGATCAGCCACGGTGACGTCATCCTCGGGTTCGCTTCGAGCGGCGTTCACAGCAACGGCTATTCGCTGGTTCGCAAGATCGTCGAAGCGGGCATCCAAGACGGTCAACTGGAGATGCGCGCGGAAAATCCCGAACTGAACACTTCGCTCGCAGCGGCGCTGATGGCGCCGACGCGAATCTACGTCAAGCCCATTCTCAACCTGGTTCGCGATTTCAACGTCAAGGGGATCGCGCACATCACAGGCGGAGGGTTCGAAGGCAACCTGCCCCGCGTCTTGCCCAAAGGCGTTCAGGCGCAGATCGATCCAAAATCCTGGCCGCGCCCGCCGATTTTCGGCCTGCTGCAGCGGATCGGCGACATCTCCGACGCAGAAATGCTTCGCGTCTTCAACTGCGGAATCGGAATGGTCGCGATCGTTCCACCCGAGCAGGCGGACGAAATCCTCGATCGGCTCTCCGCGCTCAGCGAGCGGGCCTACCGAATCGGAACCGTCGAAGCGAAGGGAACCGACGAACCCACCCTCGT
>JAHEEJ010000315.1:3180-4382 GCA_024640705.1 Deltaproteobacteria bacterium | reverse complement strand
CTCGCAGAAGATCGGATGCATGGTTCCGAGGCCTGCGGGGATGGCGTTCTGGCGGCGCTTCGACAGTTCCGAGTTGCTCGACATGATGGCTGCTCCGTGTCGGCCGGTGCTCGTTGCCGGCCTTGATGGTTGCTCGTTTGGGCCGGGGTCTGCTTCCAGCCGCTGTTCGCGATCGGGTTTGAGATTGAATCGCGCTCGTTTCCCGGCGTCAAGCTCGGCGGAAGCCCGATCTGGCTCGGCCGGCGGGTTCACAGGCCACGCCGAGTCTCGGCCTTCGGCGCGGGCCCCGTTTTGGCTGGTGCGGTCCGGGTCCGGCCTGGTTCGAATCTTCCACAAGCGCGCGATTGGCTTTCAACCCGCGTTGCCCGGTCGAATCGTTGCATGGGAATCTCAACATTTGGACCCGTGGAGACGATGGACTGGGAGGCAGAAGGATCAGTAAGTGTCGAAGTGGGGGGCATTTTCCGAATGGGGACGCGTCCGGAAGTAAGCGAAAATCCCATCGAAGATCTGAAGCGACGCAACGCGGACCTCGAAGTCCTCTACGAGACCGTCAAGGACCTGAGTTCGACGCTCTCCGTCGAGCGGGTATTGCAGCGCCTTCTCGATCGCACACTCGAGCATCTCGACGCCGAGATCGGATCGATCTTGCTGCTCGGAGACGACGACCAGCTGCGCGTGATGGTGTCCAAGGGGCTTCCCGCGGAAATCGTCGAGCGCACCGAGATGAAGATTGGGGAGGGCATCTCGGGTCACGTGGCGCTGCACGGGCAGCCACTGATCGTCGAAGATGTCGAGGCGCACCCCACATTTCGCCGCCGCAACCGCGAGCGCTACTACACGTCGACGCTGATTTCGGCTCCGCTGGTGCGCAACGGCGTGCTGCTCGGCGTGATCAACATCAACAACAAATCCAACCGGAATCCCTTCCAGCCGCACGATCTCCGCCTGCTCGAAGCGATTGCCGCGCACGCCTCGGTGGCGCTCGGGAATGCCCGAAAATACGAAGACACGCTGCGGCTGTCTCAGATCGATGGGCTCACCGGGCTCGCAAATCACGGCCACTTCTACAAGACGCTCGAGCGCGAGATCGAGCGCGCCAGGCGCTACGAGCGCGGCCTTTCGCTCGCGATGATCGACATCGATCACTTCAAGCAGTACAACGATCGCAACGGCCACCGCGCCGGTGATCAGGCCCTGGT
>JAHEEJ010000315.1:0-3080 GCA_024640705.1 Deltaproteobacteria bacterium | reverse complement strand
GCCGAGGCGGTGGAACGCACGCTGAAGGGCATGACGGCCAAATACGCCGATGAGGGCTGGAGCACCTATGGCCCGCTGTTCAAACAGGGCCTCGCAGATGGAAGTCGCGTGCTACTGCGCTATCGCCCCGTGGCCGCGTAGCGGCACGGCGAGGTCGTTGGCATGACTGGGAAAGATGTTTCGTTGGTGCAGCTGAAGGCGCCCCCCGCGCTCGCTGCGGAAGTGCGCCCCCCCGGTTCCAAGAGCCTCACGAATCGGGCCCTGCTGCTCGCCGCGCTCGCGCGGGGGCGGACGCGGCTTTCGGGTCTGTTGATCGCCGACGATACGCGACGCATGCGGACCTGCATGGAGCGACTCGGAGTTTCGATTCGCGAGACGGATCCGACGACATTCGAGGTCGACGGTTGCGGGGGCGTGTTTGCGCCGCCGACCGGTGACGGGCCGCTGTTCGCGGGATCCGCCGGAACGGTCGCGCGCTTTCTCACCGCCGTGCTCGCAGCCAAACCTGGTGAGGCGACGGAAGCGATCGAACTCGACGCTTCCCCCCAGATGCGGGCGCGTCCGATGGGCCAACTGCTCGATGCGCTGCGCGAGCAGGGTGCGGATATTCGATGCCTCGGGGTCGAGGGGTACCTGCCGATCGCGATCGGTCCCCACTCGGCGCTTCGCGGCGGCGAGGTGGCGTTTGCGCGCCCCGCTTCTTCGCAGATCGTCTCTGCGATGATCCTGGCCGCCAGTCTTTCCGAAAAGCCGACGCGCGTGATCCTTCGCGAGGGGACTCCCGCACAACCCTATGTAGACATGACGATTCGCGTGCTGGAGCACTTTGGTGGTCGTGTGCGCTGGGAGGACGCTGAGGTGATCTCCGTCGAGCCGCGCGCGCTGATGGCGCGGGATTATGCGGTCGAGCCGGACGCTTCGTCTGCGAGCTACTTCCTCGCACTGCCCGCGATTCACGGCGGAGAAGTGACGATCCAGGGCCTCGGGTCCCAGAGTCTCCAGGGCGATGCCGGCTTCTACCGTGTACTCGGGAAGATGGGCGCGGAAGTCGAGCAGACCGAGACGACCACGCGCGTTCGCGGTAGCGGCCGGCTGCGTGGCGTCGAGATCGACATGGGAGAGATGCCCGACATGACGCTCACGTTGGCCGTGGCGGCGCTATTCGCCGCAGGGAATACGTCGATTCGCGGAGTCGAGGTGCTGAGGCACCACGAAACCGACCGGCTGGCGGCGGCGACATGCGAACTCCGCAAGCTCGGCGCGACGGTGGAAGAGCGCGCCGACGGGCTCCTGATCGAGCCCCCGAGCGCGGGACCGAAAGCCGGTGTTTCGATCGACACCTATGACGACCACCGCATGGCGATGGCTTTTGCGACGGTCGGCGACGTTGCAATTCGCAATCCGGACTGTGTGGCGAAGACCTTCCCGGATTATTTCGCGGAACTCGAGCGCCTCGGGATGCTCGCGACCACGTCGGAGTGAGTCGGCTCTCGAGCCAGCGCGGGTATCGCAAGGCGGGTCCGCATGTCGTCTAGATGGCAACCCGGGCAGCTGCTGTTTGCGGGTTTCGAAGGGCTCGAACTGCCCGAGGACCTCGCGCGTCTGATCGCTTCGGGGCGCGTCGGTGGGGTGGTGCTGTTCGCGCGCAATGTCGGCGATCCCGATCAGGTCAAAAGCTTGAACGCGGCACTCCACGCCTGTGCGCCCGAAGACGCGCCGCTGTTGATCGCAATCGATCAAGAGGGCGGGCGGATTCAGCGACTGCGCGATCCCTGGACGCAGTGGCCGCCGATGCAAAGGCTCGGCGAGGCGGACGATCTGGAGCTGACGGCTGCGGTCGCGCGGGCGCTCGCGCTCGAGTTGTCGAATCTCGGGATCGGACTCGATTTTGCACCTTGCGTCGATGTCGACACCAATCCCGCGAATCCGATCATCGGAGATCGCAGCTTCGGCCGCGAGCCGACGCGCGTGGCAGCCCACGCGGTTCCCTTCATTCGCGCCATGCAGGACGCCGGTGTCGCCGCTTGTGCGAAGCACTTCCCCGGCCACGGCGATACCGCCTGCGACAGCCACCTCGTGTTGCCGCGACTCGACCACGACCTCGCGCGCCTGCACGCGGTGGAGTTGCCTCCATTTGCCGCCGCGATCGAGGCGGGCGTCGCGAGCATCATGACGGCCCATGTACTGTTCCCCGCCCTCGACGCGAAGCGGCCCGCCACCCTGTCGCCC
The DNA here is from genome assembly GCA_024640705.1 of Deltaproteobacteria bacterium. Taxonomy (GTDB): domain Bacteria; phylum Myxococcota_A; class UBA9160; order UBA9160; family SMWR01; genus JACZVU01. Next base: position 851 of record JAHEEJ010000315.1, on the reverse strand, counting down.
GACGTGATGGCAATCCTGCGGGAAGAACTCGCATACGATGGTGTCGTCTTTTCGGACGATCTCGAAATGAAGGCCGTCGCCGATCACCATCGCCCGAAGGCGCTGGTCGACGGTTGCCTGGAGGCCGGTGTGGACTCGCTGCTGGTCTGCCGGGACCCGGGGCTTCGCGAAGAGGTGCTTCGCGGGTTGGAGCGCGCGCACGACGCGAAACTCGAAAACCCACTGCGGCGCATGATCGAACTCAAGCGCCGCTTCGCGGGCCTGCGCGAACCGTTCGAGGGCGCCGCTGGCGATCCCCTCGCACCTCCCTACGCCGACCACCGCACCCTCGCCAACCGCTTCGCGTAGCGGGTGACCGATGCGACTGGAACCGATCGAACGACTCGACGACCCGCGGATCTCGACCTATCGCAATATCAAGGACTCGGCACTGCGCGACGCTCGCGGCCTGTTCGTGGTCGAGAGTCGTCTGTGCGTGCAGCGGTTGATCTCGGCTTCCGATCATTCCGTTTGCTCCGTTCTGGTAACCGAAACGGCGCTCGAGGCGCTCGGCGAAGTGCTGTCCCAGCTCGAAGAATCGACACCTATTTATGTCGCTGGTTCCAGCCTGCTCGAAAAACTGGTTGGATACAACCTCCACCGCGGCTGCATCGCGCTCGCGCGACGCGGTACGGAGCGTTCGTTGGCCAACATACTGGATTCGCAGCCCCGGTTGCTGGTCGGGTTGGAGCAGGTCGCGAATCCCGAAAACGTCGGCAATGTCTTCCGCAACGCGATGGGATTTGGCGCCGATGCCGTGTTGCTCTCGCGGGATTGCGCCGATCCCCTCTATCGAAAGGCCGTGCGCGTTT
>JAHEEJ010000314.1 GCA_024640705.1 Deltaproteobacteria bacterium | reverse complement strand
TCGATGACCATCGCCTCGAACGAGCACGCCATCAGGCTGCCCAGCATGCCCGCGGTTTCACCGATGAGGTTGCAGCCCGCCATCGCGGTCAACGTTGCGGTGATGCCTTTCTCGTAGCCCGCCTGGGCATCGGGCAGTTTCGAATCCGACATGCAGGCGCTCACGCTGCTCGGCAAGCCGTAGAAGTTGGAGAGCTGCGCAATCGCGGACGAGACGAGCGCCTGCTCGCCGCTTCCTCCGGTAAATGAACCCGTTCGCAGGTCGGAAATGAACGGCCAGGCGCCCATCAAAAACGGTGTCCCTGGGCTGATCAGGTTCATCACGCCGAGTGTTGCCAGGGTTTCTGCGAAGGTCTGAACGAGCGATCCCGCGAGGGCTGCAGGAGCGGTGGCACCCGCCTGGGAGGCGACTGCAATGTCGTAGGGGATTCCGAGTCTCGCGCATTTCACCAGGACCTCGGCGTTGTCGGCTCCAAAACGCAGCGGCGAAACGATCGGACAGCCGCCGAAGTTGAAGAACGGGCGCTCGAGGAATGCGCCTTCCCTGCCCAGGTACAGGTCGAGCAGGGTGATGAAATGATCGATGTGCTCGGGCGTCGCGGTGGACATTGCGAGCGGCTTCTGGGTTCCGGCGATTTGCGCGTAGAGTGCGTTGATGTCGTGTACGAAGGCATCGTCGCTGTGTTCGGTCGCAACGACTGTCTGACAGAAAGCGTGGACGTTGGAGAGTTGATCGGCGAGGCGGGCAGTGTCGTAGAGATCCACGAGTTTGGACGGTCTGGCCTCGCGCGTTTCGTAGTCGAGGATGTTGACTGCCTCTCCGCAGGTGCGGAAGTGGACGCGGTCGCCACCGATCTGGACGTCGTTGGCCGGGTTGGCGGCGTAGTGGGTGAACTCCTTGCAGCAGCCGTCGATCAAGTCCTCCATCAGGCTGCGGGGAAAGCACAGGCGCCCGTTTGCCGAAAGAATCGCACCTTTGGGGATCGCGGCCTCGACGATGCTGGGGGTGGGATCGCCAACTCCGATCTGTTCGAGGACATCCAGCGCCGTGGAGTGGATGCGCTGCATGTCGTGGTCGGAAAGCGGTCGGAACTTGCCTCCTTGCAGGCCCCCGCGCACGGCTTCGGTTCGAATTCCGCCACCCCTTTGTTCGTGGAGCTTTTCGCGGGTGCTTCGCTTTCGCTTGCGCCGTGCGGGGTTGATCTGTTCTTCTTTGATCATCTCGCCTCCGGAGTCGAGTGAGCTTAGACTAACGCTCAAACACCCGCACCTGACGGAAAGTTTGCGAAGCCGGTTTGGATCCGAGCCCCGAGCGAACTCGACCCAGCTTTCCATTCAGCGCGCTCCCGCCAGAGTCGCGGCGCCTCGCACAATTGAGGGTATGGCCGTCAGCCGATGCTGAGATCTGACGAGCTGGAAGCTGCCCGCTTCAATTTCTGGTTGATGTGCCATCCCACTGCAACGCTTGACGTCACGACGATCAACAGCGTCGAGATGACGACCGTCCCCATTACCTCGAAGCCCCTGTTCGCGATCAGCCAGCCGCTGATGAACGGCGCAAGCGCTACGCCGAGATTTCCGGCGCCCGAGGCTGCGGCCATCACCCGTCCGTGGTGATCCAGTTCTCCTGCGAGGCCGTAGATGTACGAAGATATGAATGTGAAACAAACGATGTAGATCAGAATGCTCACGGTGTAGATCGGGATGGCGCCGGTGGATGTGATCACCGAGATGCACGTCACCGCGGACGCGACGCCCACGCAGATCGGCCAGATGCGCCCGTAACGCGTGCCGATGCTCGACGCGATGAAGCCACCGATCGAGCCGACCAGCAGGCCGCTACCCAGCAGCCATCCGACCGTATCGGGCGCCATGCCGATCTTGTTGGCAATTCTCTCCGAGAAGCCCCAGATCGAGTTGTCGCAGAAGTGCCACAACACGATGCCGATGACGATCACTACCGCGGGTCGCAGCGGAACCTTGCCCCGATTCACGTCGTCTTCGGGGAGCGTCTCGTCTCCCTCGGGCAAGAAGGACATTGGGATCAGCATCAGCGCGACGACGATCGCTTGTGCACCGTATACGCCGTAATAGGACCAGATTTCCGTCGCATAGCCCATCCCGACGATGATCCCCGCAGTGACGGTTGCGAGCAGCATCATCACCTGTCCGTAGGCTTTCGACGGATCGTGGGCCGCGGCAAGGCACGCGTTTCCGATTGCGAGCGCCATTCCAGCCCCAACACCCGCCAGCGCGCGACAGATGACGAGCATCTCGATGCTGTTGGTCAACAGCGACAGCGAATGACCTGCGACGGCGATGACACCACCGAGCAACGCGACCTTGCGGCGCGGCAAGACGCGCACTCTTGCGGAGATCGCAAAGGCGCTAAGCGCCACGACCAACAATTCGGCTGAAGCGATCAGTCCCGCCTGGTCGATTTCGAGTCCCATGCCGTCGGCAACGCTGCCGATCAGATAGGGCATCGCGCAGTAGGAGAGGAATCCCGTGCCCCAGGTTGCCGCGTAGGCGGAAATCGCCAGCTTGAAGCCCGCAAAGGGCCGGAAGCCCGCATCCATACTCGACACCTCTCTGGGGTGGATCGTTCGTCGCAGTCAGGTGAGTGTACGGCTCGCTGACTCGATCTGGCCGGTGTGTTATCACTCTACCCGGTCGCGAGCAAATCACGGGTGAGCAGGCATGGATCCCATCTGTCACACGATGGTTGGCGCAGCGCTCGCGAGCACGGGTTTGGAGCGGAAGACACGCTTCGGCCGTGCGACGTTGATCATTGGCGCAAATCTGGCCGATGTAGACGTATTCTCCTACGCGTGGGGTGAGACGGCGGCGCTCGAATTTCGCCGCGGCCTCACCCACGGCATTCCCGCACTGGTCGTTCTTCCCTTCTTGCTGGCAGGCGCGATGACGGGGATCGGTCGGCTATCCCGGCGAGAGCGGGGGGCGGCTGCAGCGGCCGCCGATTTCAAATGGCTGCTGACACTCTCGGCGATCTCGGTGGTTTCCCATCCGATGCTCGATTTCCTGAACGTCTACGGAGTCCGATGGCTGATGCCATTCGACGGTACCTGGTTCTACGGAGACATCTTGTACATCGTCGATCCGTGGATGTGGGCAATCCTCGGGTGCGCGCTGATCGCCGCGCTCTGGTGGCGAAACCGCGACGCATCCGGCGTATTCGCGCGCCCCGCGCGCATCGGCCTGCTCGTGGCGTTGACTTACGTCCTCGCAATGGCAGTTGGCGAATCGGTTTCGCGCCGCGTCGTAGAGGCGAGCTTGACGGATGCAGAGCTGCCGCGATTGATGATTGCTCCGGTCCCCATCGATCCGTTCCGGCGGACCGTCGTGATCGATGGTGAGAAGGACTACCGGCTGGGTGTCGTGAATCTCCTGCCGCGCCCCTATTTTCGGCTCGACGCGCGCCGCATTCCGAAAGGCGAGAGCGCCTCAGCTCGCCTGGCGGCAGCCACCGGCGACGGGCGAACTTTTCTGCGTTGGGCTCGCTTCCCATTTTTCGAAGTCGACGAGTCGAAAGACGATCCCGCCGTGTACATCATCGACGCTCGCTACACGCTCGACCGAGAAGCCGTGTTCGGTTCAATCCGCATCCCGCTACCGGATAGGGTGTCGGAACGCGAACCAGCATCATCAGATCCGAGCAGGACGGCGGGCCACGATCTTCGAGCGCGATCAGCCGCCGGCGATTCACTTTGACAAGTAGAGGCTCCGCACGACCACGTAGAGGCCCCACAGTACCAGGAGTGTCAGGCCTTCGTAGCGAATGATCCGCTGGTTGTGGGTTCGAGCAACAAAGAACAGCGAGAGCGACAGAATCGCGGTGGCCGCGAGATCCAGGTGCCCTCCCGCCGGGATCGGCATCGGCCTGATGGTCGATGCGACTCCCGTAATCAGCAGGGTATTGAAGATGTTCGAGCCCACCACACCGCCAACTGCGAGGGCGATATCGTTTCGTCTGACGGCGGCGAGCGTGGCCGCCAGTTCCGGGAGACTGGTGCCGACGGCGACGAGCGTGAGCCCAACGACGACCTCGGGGATCCCCATCTCTCTTGCAATGCCGACGCCGCCACGGACCACGAGATCCGCCCCGTAGGTCAGGCCCACCAGGCCGATGGTGATCATCCCGAGGTTCAACAGCAGTGTTCCTCGGTCTTCGGATTGGGGGACATCCTTTGTCCACGGGTGGGGTCTGTCAGAACTCTCACCCCCGTTGGCCCTCAATCGGTGATTTTCGCGCTGCCGCCCCAGGTCTCCCAGCGTGTAGTAGATGAATACGAAGAAGAACAGCAGCAGCACGAGACCATCGCTGCGCGCGTAGGCGTTGCGTTGCTCGCCGAGGTCGATGTCGAATGCCATCGCCATCG
>JAHEEJ010000313.1 GCA_024640705.1 Deltaproteobacteria bacterium | reverse complement strand
GCGAGCGCGATCCGCGCTCCGCCGATTCCGATTGCGCGAAGCGATTCGGGGCTGCTCGCCAACCGCAGCTTTTGCAACGCGAGCACACCGGCGGCTGCGAGCGCGATCGCTCCACCGATCAGGTTGATCAGGACGAAGGTCGCTGCGAGATCGATTGCGTAGTAACTGGCGAGGCCCGTCGCGACCATCGCGAATCCGACGTAGGCCAGCTGCAGCGTCATGGTTGAATCCGCCGCAGGTCGAAAGAGAGCCGCGCAATGGCCATTGCGACCAGCGCCAGGGCGATGAAGTAGACGATGTCCGCGAGCGAGACGCTTCCCGCGGCGAAGCCGCTGTAACGCGGGTGGAGGGCGAGCGCGTCGAGGATTGCCGCGGTGCCCTCGCTCGAGAGCGGATGCATCCAGCCGAAATCCCACCACACGAAGGCGATCACCCACGCGGTGACCGAGGCGACGAGTTGGCTCGAGGTAAACGCCGAGCACATCAGCCCGATCGAGGCGACGGCGATGCCGTGCAGCGTCAGGCCGATGAAGACCGCGCTCAGGTGCTGAGCGCCGAGGCCGCCGCGGATGATCGCGGTCGCGGGGTAGATGAAGCTCACGGCCACCATCGCGATGACGAAGGCGAACGTGACGCCGAACTTGGCAATGATGATGCGAAACGGCGTCAGGTGGGTGGTGAAGAGCAGTTCGTCCGTGCCCCGTGCGCGCTCCTCGGCGAAGACCCGCATCGTCACGAGGGGGATCACTCCGATGAAGGTGATTGCGAGGACCTCCATCACCGGGAAGAAGACCGCATCCCAGAGATTGAAGCTGTCCGGAATCTCGTCGGCGTTGACGCCGCCGATGCTGGTGCTCGAGAAGCTGAAGAGCATCTGGTTGTAGAGCTGGAGGTGCTCGAAGAAGAAGATGGCGGTGACGACGCACACGCCGACCAGGACCGCGTAGGCGATCGGCGAGCCGAAGAGCGCCGCGAGTTCCCGGCGCACCAACGCGAGGAGCGGCGTCACGAGTGCGCTCCTTTCGCAGCTGGCCGGGTCTCGAAGAGTGACAGGACATCCGGCCGATCCAGGACTTCCCTCGTTGGGCCCTGCGCGATCAAGCGTCCGGCGTGGAGTACGCCGGCGCGATCGGTGAGTGCGCGCGCCTCATCGAGGTCGTGGGTGCAGAGGATCAGGCTGCGCTCGGCCTCGATTCCGCGCAGGGTTTCTCGTACCTGGTTTCGCTGAGCGGGGTCGAGGCCCTGGCTGGGCTCGTCCAGCAGGATCCAGCGGGATTCGACGAGAAAGGCCTGGGCGAGCGAGACGCGCCGCTCGAGCCCCTTGGAGAGATTTCCGGTTCGCCGGGCCGCGACCGGCTCGAGCTGAAAGCGCTCGATGACCCGATCGACGGCGTGTTCGAGTGCGCGGCCCCGCAGGCCCCGCGCGCCGCCGAGAAATCGAAGCAGGGCGCTCACGCGCAAATCGGGGTCGAGGCGCGCCGTCTCCATCGCGAAGCCGATCTGCTTGTTGACGGCGTGCGGGTGGCGGGCCGGAGAGATGCCGTCCAGCGTCAATTCGCCCGAAGTCGGGAGCAGGAACCCGGTCAGCATGCGGAGGAAGCTGGTCTTTCCGGCCCCGTTGGCGCCGAGCAGCGAAAACCGGGCCCCGGGCGCGATCTGGAGATCGATGCGGTCGATGGCGAGGTGGTTGCCGAAGCGGCGAGTCAGTGCGCGCGCCGTCACCCCCGCGCCAGCAGCGCGGCTTGCCGGCTCGGGCATCGCTTGATTCACGCGTTCCCTCCTTGCCACCCCGTCGTGCACGCCTACTCTATGCCGCATGAGCAATATTGATCATCGCCCCGCCAGCGGGGCTGGTTCTTGTGCGCGCTGCCAGGACAGTCTTGGACTCGCTTCGATCAAGGTAGATGGCGCCTGGTATTGCAGCACTGCCTGTGCCGAAGGGCGTGCGAGGGTGCGGTCGAAGTCGGAGCACGTCCCCGAGTCGTGGCTGTACGCGCGGCCCCGGCGCTTCTTTCACAAGCGCCGGCCCAAGGAGCTGCGCTCGACGGCCTCCGAGGCATCGTAGGCCGCGGGAACAGCCCGACGTTGACACCTTTCAGGGGCTTGGGCACAATCGTGCTCCTTGCCTCTTTTCTCAATGAAACCATGGGCTTAGTCGCCATGGGGCAAAAGGTCTGAAGTTCTGGTGAGCGAACCCCCAGCGGGTGTCGGACCGCGTTCGATCGGGCACCTGGGAGAGATGAGTCGTGGCAAAAGTACTGGTGAGCGACAAGCTGGATCCACAGGGCCTCGAAATCCTCGAACAGGCAGAGGGCCTCACGGTGGTCTACGAACCGGGCCTGAAAGGCGACGAGCTGCTCGCAGCGGTGGCCGACGTGGATGGTCTCGTGATTCGCAGCGGCACCCAGGTGACCGCCGACGTGATCGCTGCCGCAAAGAAACTCAGGGTCATTGGTCGGGCCGGGATCGGCGTCGACAACATCGACGTTCCGGCCGCCACTGCGCGTGGCATCGCGGTGATGAACACACCGAGCGGTAACAACATCACCACTGCCGAACACGCGATTGCACTGTTGATTTCGCTTGCACGCCACATCCCGCAGGCGACCGCCTCGATGAAATCCGGCAAATGGGAGAAGTCGCGCTTCACCGGGATGGAACTCTACAACCGGACCCTCGCGATCATCGGCCTCGGAAACATCGGTCGCATCGTTGCGGCGCGCGCCAAGGGTCTCGGGATGAAGGTGATCGCGTACGACCCGTTTCTGTCGGGGCCGGCGAAAGCCCGAGCGGAGGTGGAGCTCGTTTCGTTCGATGAAATGCTGACGCGCGCAGACGCGATCTCGGTTCACGTTCCGCGCACCCCGGAGACCACAGGCCTGCTGAACGACGCGGCTTTCGAGAAGGTACGACCGGGTGTGCTGATCATCAACGCAGCGCGGGGCGGAATCGTCGACGAAGCCGCACTGCTGCGCGCGCTGGATTCGGGTCGCGTCGGCGGGGCCGCGATGGATGTCTTTGCCAAGGAGCCGCCGAGCCCCGACGATCCGCTGGTGCAGCACGATCACGTCATCTGCACGCCGCACCTCGGGGCGTCCACCGAGCAAGCCCAGGTGAACGTCGCGATCGCAGTGGCCGAGCAGGTCCGCGATTATCTCGTAGAAGGAATCGTGGGAAACGCACTCAATGTCCCGTCGATTTCGAAAGAACTCTACGAACAGATTCGTCCGTATCTCGTACTCGGCGAAAAACTGGGGCGTTTCCAGGGGCAACTCTGCCCGGGTTCGATCGATCGGATCGATATCGAGTATTCGGGCGATGCCGCGGGGCTCGAAGTCGCTCCGATCACGGTTTCGATCCTGAAGGGGATTCTGGAGTCGGTGAGCGACGAGGTGAACCTCGTCAATGCGCCGCTGATCGCGAAAGAGCACGGTATGGAGGTGGTCGAGTCGAAGGTCAGCCGGTCGCGCGACTTCGCCAGCGCGATTGCCACCCGGGTCGTGGGTTGTGGTAATCGGTACATCGTCGGAGCGATTTTCCACGGAGACCAGCCGCGCATCGTCCGAATCGACGACTTCATGTTGGAGGCGGTGCCCGAGGGACCGACGCTCTTCATCCAGAATCAAGACCAGCCCGGTGTCGTGGGAAGCGTTGGCACGGTGCTGGGTCAGGGCGGCATCAATATTTCGCGCATGCAGCTCGCGCTGATACCCGAGCGCTCCATTGCTGCGATGCTCGTGAATATCGACCGGGCGCCGGAGGAGGCAGTGATGAAACAGTTGCGCAATTTGCCCCACATGATTTCTGCACAACTCGTGGAGCTTGGGTCGTGACGGCACTGGTTGCGGTAGGCGCTCAGTGGGGCGATGAGGGCAAGGGGAAGGTCGTCGACTGGCTCGCTCCCCACGCACAGCTCGTGGTCCGGTATCACGGTGGCAACAATGCCGGACACACGCTCGTGGTCGACGGTGTCAAGACCGTGCTCCACGTCGTCCCGGCGGGTGTCCTCAATCCCTCGACGGTCAACCTGATCGGACCCGGAGTGGTCGTCAACCCGGATGGTTTGCTGGCCGAGCTGGAAGCGCTCAAGGAGCGCGGCCTGCTGCGCGACCCGTCGCGGGTTCGGCTCTCGGGCCGCGCCCACGTCATCCTTCCCTGGCACACCACACTCGACAAGGCGCGGGAAGAGGCAGCCGGTGAACTCGCCATCGGAACGACCGGACGCGGTATTGGTCCCGCCTATGAGGACAAGGTGACACGACGCGGCATTCGGGTTGCGGACCTTCTCGATCCGAAGGGCCTGCGCGAATTGCTGGTGCGCATCGCGAAGCAGAAGAACTTCGAGCTCGTCGAGTACTACAAATGGGAACCGATCGACGTCGACGCACTGTACGAGCAGGCAGTCGAGTGGGGGC
>JAHEEJ010000312.1 GCA_024640705.1 Deltaproteobacteria bacterium | reverse complement strand
GCCTACTCTGCGGGTCTGCGGTAGGGCTCGGTGCGGGTCGTCTTGACGAGTTCGCCGCCTTCGAAACGGTGAGTGGTGAAGACTCCGTTGTAGGCGGCGAGCGCCGAGATGTTCCAGGTGTTGCCACTCCGGTTCCCGAGCTCCTCGAGGGTCTCGCCCGCATCCGCAGTCACCAGGTGGATCTGGCTCCCAGAGATATTGGAGCGCTCCTGTTCGGTCAGTGGCCGAAAGCTGCGCGTCGTGCTCAGCATGCGCCCGGTGTAGGATTTTGCTGCTATCGAGGGAGAAACGCCGGTGATCCGGTAGGTGGCACCTCGATACGGAATGAATGTCACGTTTGCGCTCACGCCGCTCGCGCGACCGCTGCCCTCCAGTTCGACCCGCCAGGCGTCGATGCCGCCGATCTTGACGGGGCCGGATCTCGCGACGTCGACCGGGAATTCCTGGCTCGTCTTGATCACGAAGTCCGCCGCCGCTTGCTCGGGGTCGCCTTCGGGCTGGTCCGCCATCAAGAAGATCATCGCGTCGCGTTTGGGCGAGACGGCTCCAACTGCCTGGGTCGAATTGGAGACGTTCCAGCCGGGCGGGAAGCGGAGCTGGAAATCCATGTCGGGCTGCAGGAAGCGGTCTTCGTCGAAGACGCCGCCTTCCGGGCGCGGACCTACGGGGAGTCCCTCCAACCGGCGCAGATAGGAGGTTCTGGTGTCACCGAGCCCAGGTACGTTCTTTCGGCGGATTTCGTGCGAGCGCGCTGCATTGACGGCGGCGCGCTCGCCGGCGCCGGGATGGGTATCGATGAACCGCGACTGCCGCACGGTGCCGATGCGAATTCGCTCGAGTTGAGCGAGTTGCCGCATGAAGGTCGACATTCCCATCGGGTCGTAACCCGCAGCCGCGGCGAGCGCCTGGCCGCCCTTGTCGGCGTCGCGTTCCATGTCGCGCCCATAGGCGGCCATGTTTGCCGCGCGGATCCACGGCATCGCGAGTGGCCCGGTTCCGACCAGGGCTTGTTGCATCGCCGCATGCCGGTGCGCGGTGTGGATGATTTCGTGGCCCATCACGTTGGCGAGTTCGTCCTCGCTGTTCGCCAGCGCCAGCAGGCCGCGTGAAATGAAGATGTAGCCACCGGGCAGCGCGAATGCGTTCGGCTCGAACTGGTCGACGATCTTGAATTGGTAGTTGAACCCCATCCGCGGCACGCCCCTGAGCAGCCGCTGTCCGAGTTTGTCGACGTAGGCTTCGAGCTCGGGATCTTCGTAGAGTCCCATCTGGGCGGGAATCGACTTTGCGGCTTCTTTGCCGATACGAGCATCGTCGGTTTCAGAGAGCAGGATATCCCGCTTCTTGCGCTCGGCGGACACCGCGGTACCGAGGCACGTCACCAGGGCGATCACCAGCGCAGCGGCGAAAAATGAGATCTTTGCGTGGTTTCGATGGTTCGGCATGGCCTATCAGGGAAGCTCGGAGATCCAGGATCCGTCGGAGAACCACTTTGCCTTGAACTGGATGAGAAGCCCCGTGTTTTCGAGTGTGTTCAGGTAGTTTTCGATCAGGTTGATGAGCAGCGGATCGTCGGCGGGTAGCGCGATTCCCAGTGGCTCGATCGTGAAGGGCGTCATCAATGTCGACAAGCCGGCTTCCGGATGACGCAGGATCGAGAGCTGACAGATCGGAAAGTCCGCGATCATCGCGTCCACCTGATCATCGAGCACCATCTGCACGGCGGCGTCGTAGTCCTTGGCGGGAACACTGACGGCCTTCGGCAGCACCTGCTCGACGAAGGCTTCGCTCGTCGAACCGGACAGCACCGCGTATCGACGATCGGCGTGGTTGAGCAGCGTTGCGCTGTCGGCCGATGCGATTTTCGCCGACTTGGTGAGCACCGATTTTCCTGAAATGAAGTAGGGACCGACGAATGCGACACGCGCGTTGCGCTCTGGCGTGATCGTCATCCCCGAGATGACGACGTCCACCTCGCCATTCTCGATCGCGGGGATCAGATCGGCAAAGGGTTTGACGACGAAGCGCGTCGTCAAACCCATCGATTGAGCGAGCGCCTTCATCAGGTCGACTTCGAGGCCGATGATCTCTCCGTTCTTGTTGGTCATGTTGAGCGGGGGCTGGTTGCCCGAGAGCCCAACCCGAAGTTCTCCGCTTGCGAGAATGCGCTGCAGTCGCATCGGAGCGGCCGACGCATGGCCGCCACTGCCCGCCGGAGACGACTGACAGGCGAGCTGGGACAGCACGAGAAGAATCGGGAGAAACAGGTGAAGAAGTCGCATTGCGGCGGGCTCCTGTACGGGCGATGGATGGGTCCGGCGGGTGTAGCAGGCAGGAATCCGGATCGCTATGGACCTTTCGGTGGCTGTCGGATGCAGCCAAGCCTCTCCTGCCGGATCGGGGGCCTAGCCGGCAAGCAGCGCGATGGCCGCCAACATCACCACATACACCGCGGGAAAAAGCCAACGGGAGGTCCGGTCGATCTGGATCGCTTTTTCGGGGTCTTCCCGGTTGGCGCGATCCACGAGCAGGCTTTCGAGCACCGTCACGGCCAGCAGGCCGAACGAGCCGATCATGGCCAGATCGAGGAGCGTGAGGTAACCGACGCGGGGCAGGTTTTCGGCGAAGACGAACTGGTAGGCGACGACGGTGAGCACACCCGTGGCCGAGATTCGACTGCGAGCGGAGAAGCGTTCATCGGTCATCCAGAATACGGACCACGAGAGGGCCACGATCACGACGAGGGGAAGGAAGACCTTCCATAGGTAGAAGCCCGGCCTTCGCGAGATTTCGATTTCGAGTGTGTAGCGGGAGAAGGGAACATCGCTTCGCATCACTGCGACTTCATTCACGTCGCCGTGGACTGCCCGAATGCTCCATTCCGGAATCGCAATTTCGTCCCTGAAGCCGCTGATCGTTTCGTCGTGTATCAATTGAAGCTGGTCGCGATGCCATAGGTAGGATTCGATCTCCAATATCAGCGTCTGACGATCGAACGGGAATCGGTGAAGGTCGTAAGGGGTTGCCAGGGGCACGCTCACGTTGATCGTCTGCTCGATCGTACCGTCATGGCGAATACGCAGGATCCGTTCGCTGGCGCTGAGTTCGCCGACCTTGTTGACGGGGTAACCAGAAGCGAACCACATTCGTTTGAACTGTTCATCGACCTGGCTGCCCGTGAAGACGCGCTCATTCTGGCCTTCGATTTCAGGGTCGAAGGCCAGGCGCGGATCGCACCAGAGCGCTCGGACGTGACCTCGAAACTGGAACTCATCTCGCACGGGATCAATTCCGCGGATGTCCGTTACGAAGAATCCCACACCCACGAGGGTCGGTCCGTTCGGGTTGGGAGGTTCGGTGATGGCGCTCCGGGCCGATTCGCGCGCCGCGATGGAAGCCGGTCTTCCGTAATCAACTCGCGAGCAGGCGGCGGGAGACTCTGCCTTCGGCGGATCACCCGCGCGGCTCTCGGCGCTACTGGACGAAGCGAGCAGGTGCAGGCAGGCCGCAACACCGAGGCTGAAGACCATGGCGCGCATCCCGAGGAGTCTTCTCGATCGAATCCGCGCCGATGTCATCGCGCGGCTCTCAATCCCATTTCGTCTCGTCATGCCCCGTTTTCCTTCTAGCGACGAGCCTGGCCGTGGCGGTGGTAGCGTGACGCTGTCGCTACGGAGGTTCGCGGAGTTCGGTGGCATTGTTACAATAAAGCGCGCCTTGGGCACCCAGACGCCACCAGAAATAGAGGAAGGCAAAGAATGCCGGAAACCAGTTCCTCCACGGGCAACAGGGAAGTACAGGAACGAGAGTTCTTGAACAAGGCAACCGAAGCGACGATCCGAATCGCGCTCGTGGCCCTGCTCGCAGCCTGGTGTTTCCAGATCGTGCGGCCCTTCATCCTGCCCGTGGTTTGGGCCATCATCATCGCAACCGCGGTCTTTCCCGCCTATCGCTGGCTCGCGCAAACGATGGGGGGGCGCGAGCGGCTGGCGGCGGGCGTTCTGGTCCTGATCGGCCTGCTCCTTTTGGTCGTGCCATCCGTGATGTCGGCCGGGTCGCTGGTCGAGAACGCCCGTTGGCTATCGGAGGGCGTGAGCGGTGGCAAACTCGAAGTTCCGCTGCCGCCAGACAGCATCGCCACATGGCCTCTGATTGGCGAGAAGTTGCACGCCTTCTGGACCCTCGCGCACGTCAATTTGATGCGCGCATTCGAGCAGCTGCTACCACACCTGAAGCCTCTCGCTCGCGGATTTCTTTCGTCCATTGCGGGGGTGGGGTGGGGCCTCGTGCAGTTCGTGATCTCGATCGTCATCGCCGGCGTGTTTCTCGCCAGCTCCAGCCGTGGGGCGAAGGTCGCTGGGGTCGTCGCGACGCGTCTCGTCGAAGAGCGCGGGCCCGAGTTCGTGACGCTTGCCGGGGCGACG
>JAHEEJ010000039.1 GCA_024640705.1 Deltaproteobacteria bacterium | reverse complement strand
CACCTCGAGTGCGGAAGTGTTGCGCGCAACCGAGGAAGAAGGCAGCGTCGCCCAGATCTGAGGTTTCCGTGCCGGTTTATGCGTTCAAAGGGGTCAATGCGGCCGGCAAGTCCATCAACGGGCTTCTCGACGCCGAATCCTCGCGATCCGCCCGCGGCAAGCTGCGCAAAGACGGCGTCTACCTCACCGAACTCGCCGAACAACGAGGCGTCGCGAGCGTCAAAGCGGCGGCGGGCCGCAGCTTCCAACTGCCGAGTTTTTCGCGCATTCCCCCACTCGATCTCGCGCTCGCCACCCGCCAGGCCGCGACGCTGTTGAGTTCGGGCATCCCGCTCGTCGAGGGACTCAGCGCCCTCACCGAACAGACCGAGAACGTCCGGCTGCGCTCTGCGCTCGGGCAGGCCCGGGACCGCGTCAACGAGGGAGCACACTTTGCCGATGCGCTCGCCCAGACCGGCGCCTTTCCGGAGCTCTACGTCAGCATGGTCCGCGCCGGCGAGGCGGGCGGTGCGCTCGAGACCGTGCTCGAGCGCCTGGCCGACTATCTGGAGAGCCAGGTTCGGTTGCGGAACAAAGTGAGTTCGATCCTCATCTATCCCAGCGTGATGTTCGCCTTCGCCATGCTCGTGGTGGGTGTCCTCGTGACCGTCGTCCTGCCGCAGATCACCGAACTGCTGACGAGCCTCAATCAAGAACTCCCCTTCTACACCCGTTGGATCATCTCGCTTTCCAATTTTGCGCGGGTCTGGTGGTGGGCAATCGGGCTCGGCATGGTGGGCGTCGCGATGGGCCTGCGCGTCCTGACCAAGACCGAGCGCGGGCGGGAAACCTTCGACGTCCTGAAACTGCGCCTGCCCGTGATCGGCCGAACCGTGCGAATCATCGCGATCGCGCGCTTTTCACGAACGCTCGCGACGCTGCTCGCGGGCGGTCTGCCGATCGTCCGCTCGCTCGAAACCGCCAAACACGTCGCGAACAACACGGTGCTGGGACGCGCCATCGACGCGGCCCGTGAGAGCATCACAGAGGGTGCTAGCGTGGCTGCACCGTTGCGAAACAGCGGCGAATTCCCGCCGATGGTGACCCATATGATCGGGGTCGGAGAGCGCAGTGGACAGCTGGAATCGATGCTCTCGAAGATCGCCGATACCTACGAGGAACAAGTCGAAACGACCGTGACCCGAATGACCGCACTGCTCGAGCCCCTGCTGATCCTGCTGATGGTGGGAATCGTCGTGGTTATCATCCTCGCGACGCTCGTGCCGCTACTCCAGGTCACCAGCTCGATTTCTTGAATTGGAGGATTACCGATGCACGAAACTGTAGGGCGAGACCAGATCGTTCGAGCCAGTTCGAACGCGGGTTTCACGCTGATCGAGATCATGGCCGTCGTGCTGATCATTGGTTTGCTCAGTACGATCGTCGGCGTTTCCATCTTCGCGCAAGTCGACAAGGGCCGCGTCACTTCGACGAGCGTCCAGATCTCGAACCTCGAATCCGTGCTCGAGCTCTACCGGATGGATAATGCCCGCTATCCCACCACCGAGCAGGGCCTCGATGCGCTGATCCACGAGTCCGACGGCGCCAAGAACTTCCCTCCGGGCGGGTATCTCCAGAAGCGGCGCATCCCCGAAGATGCCTGGGGCAATCCCTTTGAGTACGAACAGCCTGGCCAGAACAACTCCCACTCGTTCGACCTCTGGTCCTACGGAGCCGATGGCAAACCCGGCGGCGAGGGCGTCGATGGCGACATCGGAAATTGGGACGAAGGCGGGGAGGGAAACTGAGAGCCGACGCACACCGCGCGTGGAATCGAGCGGGGTTCACCCTGCTCGAAATTCTCGCGGTCCTGCTCATCGGTGGGCTGCTGATGAGCGTCATGTTGCCCAACTTCGGCGCCATGCAGACCCACAAGCTGCGGAACTCGGCCGAGCAGGTCATCGAGCGGATCGATTTTGGCCGACAGCGCGCCGTGATGACCGGGGTCCCGCATCGGCTGGCAATCGATCTCGATGCTGGCACCTACCAGCTGGAATGGCAGGGAGATCGCCCCATCGAGAAACAGGAGCCCGCAACGCCCGAGCTGGAACCGGACGTCAGGAAGCAGATCTCGCTCGCGCCACCGGCCGCGAAGGAGCGCAGTTTTGAAATGCTGCAAGGGCCTCTCGGGAAACGCGAAACCCTCGGCAGGGGTGTCGAATTCGCCTGGATCGAGACGCCCGGTGGCGAAACCGACTTCGGCGAGGCGTACATCACCTTCGAAGCTGACGGCACGTCGTCCTACACGCTGCTCGTACTCGACGAACCCGGTGGCCAGAAACTTGCGCTGGAGATCCTGCCCCTGGCCGAAACGGTGCGGATTCTTGATGAGGAATTCTGACGCTGGATTCACGCTCTTCGAAGTGCTCGGAGCGGTCGCGATCCTCGCGATCGTCTACACCACGCTCTCCGGAGTCGCCATCAACTGGTTGCGCTCCGAGGGCGAAAGCCGGCGCATTCTAGAAGCATCGCTGGTCGCCGATCTGGAAATCAGCGCGTTCGAGTTGGAACTCGATACGGGCGTGGCGCCCGAGATCGGAGTCACCAAGACCGAAGACGAAAACGGCTTCACGCTGACATGGGAAGTCACGCCCCTCGAGACCCAGATCTTCAAGACCGCCCAACAGCAGGAACAGGAGCGCAACGCAAAAAATCCGGCCGCACAGCCCGTGCCGGTTCCGACCGCACAGACCGAAGGGACGGACGCCCTCGCGCCGGCCTTTCTCCGAGTCGACCTCTGGGTTTCGTGGTACGAGGCCGGGGTCGAGCGCTCGATCAACCGCACCCTCTTTGCGGTCGACGAGGATGCGGCCGCCAAGTTCGCGGCCGCGGGCGCACTGGCTGAAGCCGCCCCCGAGAGCGAGCGACAATGAGCGCACGAATGCGCGATCGGGAAGGATTCACGCTGATCGAAGTGATGGCGGTCGTCGCACTGATCGGCTTCGTCTTCTTCGTCGCGCTCAACTTCTACACACAGCTGGCTCGTGCCACCACCCGCGCGTCGGACCACACCCGCGGCATTCGGCGCGCGAGCGGGATCCTCGATCGCGTCGCTCGCGACATCGAGGGCGCGTTCCTGATGGTGAAGCCGCCCGAGGTGGATCCGTTCGCGTTTCCGTGGATCTTCCTGGGCCAGACCCGGCTCGGCGGCGACGCGTCCGATCGGCTCAAATTCATCACCCGAAACCACGACCCGACGCGGACGGACAGTGCCGAGACGAATCTCGCCGTGGTCGCCTACATCACGGAATCTGCCGAGGACGATTCGATTTCGCTGTATCGATGGTCCTCGCCCCGGCTCCCGGAAAGTCTCGACAAAGACTTCCCGAGGGAAGGCGACGAGGGAGCGTTCGTGCTCGCCGAGGGTCTGCGTTATTTCGGATTCACCTTCCTCGACGAAGAGGGAGAAACCCGCCGAGAATGGGACTCGTCGACCATCCTCGAATCGAGCGCCCTGCCGCTGGCCGTCGAGATTCAACTCGCGTTGATGCCCGACGACGAGGAGGCGGAGGAAGAAACGCCGATCTACCGAAGGAGGGTCTTGATCCCGGTCCGCCCCATCGATCTCGCGGCGTTGCTGGATCCCAACAATCCACTTTCCGGCAGCGACAAGGATGAAGAATCGGAGGACGAGGAGAAAAAGGATGACGACGGTGAGTGCGTCACGAATTCCTGTTGTTTCCCGCCCAGCGTACCCGACTCCGCCAGCTCGAACGAGAAGATCTGTGTGGGCCTCGCGAAATCGAAACCCGACATGCCCTTCGGGCCATTGGATTACGCGGGCCTGCCCGAAGAATGCAAGCAAATCGTGGATCCCAGATGCCGCTGAGCCGCTCAAACCGTCAGCAGGGGGTGGTCCTCCTGGTCGTGCTCTTCTTCGCACTGCTGCTCACCAGTTCGATCGCGACCTTCACGCGGCGGGCCGTCATCGACGCGAGCGTCGCGCGCAATCGCGATGCGGCCTCGCGCGCCGAGGCCCTCGCGCGCAGCGGCATCCGGCTGGCGAAAAGCGTCCTGATCATGGATCGAATCCAGGAAGAGGCCACCCAACAGGCCGTCGACAGCCACCGGGACTCCTGGTCCGAACTCGCCAATATCGAGATTCCCGGGGGCGACGGGGCCAGCCTGAAGATCCGGATCGAAGACTCGGGGATGCTGTTCAACATCAACTCGATCTTCAACTATGCGGAGGCTGGCGCTCCCTACGCCGAAACCGAGCCGTTTTTGTACGCGTTCTTCGAAAAAGTCATCGATGAGATGAAGATTCCACCAGGAGAGAAATTCTACGACATTTCGGAACTCACCGAAGCGCTGATGGATTGGGTCGACGCGGATGGGGTTCGGCTCAAAGGCGGTCTGGAAGACACTTATTATCAGCTCCAGGATCCGCCCTACTGGGCCGCCAATGGGCCCCTGATGAGCGTGGACGACCTCTTCCTCATCGAGGGTTTTGACCACCAACTCGTGGATGCGCTGCGGCCCTATCTCACGGTGGAGCCCTTCGCGGGGGGTGGGGGAATCAATCTCAACACCGCGCCGGCCCACGTGCTATCCCTGATCTTCTCCAATGACGGGATCGACGACCGGCTCGCCACCAAAGACCAGGTCAAGCAGATCCTGGAAGTCCGTGAAAAGGGCGGGCTCGTCTGCGGTGAAGCGCTTTCGCTCGAGGACTGCACGCCGATAAGCAGTATCGTGCAGAACGCGATTTTCCCGCCTCCGACCTATACGGCCAGCGTCTTTACGATCACGGCCGATGCCCGGGTGGGCGACGTCAGGCGGAGCATCGAAGCGGTCGTCAATCGAAGTGTGGATCCACCGCTGATGCTAAGCTGGCGCGTCCGGTGATCGGGGGACACCGATGGCATTCCTGAACAACATTCTCGGACTCGACATCGGAAGCCACAGCCTCAAGGCCGTGGAATTCCGGCAGACGCTGCGCGGTTTCGAGGCCGTCGCAATGCGCAGCCTTCCGCGCGCGGGCAGCGATGTCTCGCTCGCCGAACTCGTCCAACACTTCATCCGCATGCACCGGCTTTCCACCGACCACGCGGTCTGCGCGCTGCCCGGCGATCGGCTGTCCACCCGCCGCCTGAACTTTCCGTTTCGAGACCGCAAGAGGCTCAGCCAGGTCATTCCATTCGAGGTGGACAACGACACGCTATTCGATCTCGATGACGTGCTGGTCGACTGGGAGATGGTGGGAGGCGATCGGAGCCACGCAGAAGTCGTGGCGGCGATTGCCAACCGTGCCGACGTGTCCGAACTGCTCGGAATGCTTCGCGAGGCACAGAGCGAACCCCGAACCGTCGAGGCCGAGGGACTGGTGCTCTGCCACTTGAGCAACCTCTTCGATCTGGCCGGAACCCGCTTGCTGATCGACCTGGGCCACCGCAAGACGACCTGCTGTCTGATCGCAGAAGGACAGCCCGTTGCGTCTCGAACCTTTCCCATTGCTGGTTCCGCAATCACCGAAGCGCTCGCTCGCGATCGCGCGCTGGGCAGCGAAGACGCGGAGCGCGCAAAATGCGAAGACGGCGTGTTTGGCGCGGGGATGCAGCAGACCCTGCCCGCCACCCGGGCCACGCTCGACCGCATTGCGCGCGAGATCATCCGAACCCTGGGTTCGCTCGAACCCCAGATTGCGAAGTTCGAATCGGGGCCGGTCCAGGAGCTCACCCTCTTCGGCGGAACCGCGCAGCTCGACGGTCTCGACGAATACCTCGCGACCACGACCGGGATCAGCGCACAGAAACTGGGCGCTCCGACACAGGATTACGGAAAGGCCCTGACCACGCATACCGACGCGATCGTTTTCGCGCCTGCGATCGCACTGGCGATGCGGGGCACCGCCCAGGCCAAGACCCGCATGGACTTCCGCCAGCATGAATTCGCCGTCCGACTCGACCTCGGTCGCTATCGGCGCGAACTCTCGTGGCCTTTCGGTCTGGCCGTCGCAGCGGTGATCCTGGGCCTCGTGAGCGTTGCAACCTCCACCGGCCTCCAAAGCCGCCGGGCGCGCCAGATGGAAGAGCAGATCGAGCAGCTCTACACGGAGGCCTTTCCAGGCCAGGCTCTGCCCGAAAACCCGCTGGCCGCACTGCGCCAGGAGATCGCGTCTGCGACTTCCCGCGCGGAATTTCTCGGCGTCTATCGCGGGAATCTATCCGCGCTCGATCTCTTGACCGAGATCTCGAAACTGGTCCCCAAGGATCTGGATGTCGTCTTCGATGAACTCAGCATCGACCGGCAGATCATTCGCATGCGGGTCTACGCCAAGAGCTTCGAATCCGCCGACCGCCTGGGCGCGGAACTCGCGAAATTTCCGCCCTTCGCGCAAGCGCGCATCGGATCGATCGAGTCGGACCCGAAGCGCGGCGGCAAGAGATTCGACGTCACGATCAGCCTGGCGCCGCCAGAGGGCTCGGTATGAAGAAACTCTGGATACGATTGCGCACGGCATTCGATGATCTTTCCGATCGCGAACGCATCCTGGTTTCGATCGTGGGCGTTCTCTTCGTCGCACTCGTGATCTATTTTGGCGTCATCCAGGTCTCGCTCGGACTTCGCAGCGATGCCGAGTACCGACTCGCGCAGGCCGAGCAACAACTGAAGATGATGTCTCGCCTTCGCGGCGAATTCGACGACGTCAACGATCGACTCACCTCGGTCGAGCAGCGGATCCAGGTCAGTACACGGGGCAATCTGCGCACCACC
Organism: Deltaproteobacteria bacterium; assembly: GCA_024640705.1. GTDB lineage: Bacteria > Myxococcota_A > UBA9160 > UBA9160 > SMWR01 > JACZVU01. The sequence continues at coordinate 9,623 of JAHEEJ010000039.1, read as the reverse complement.
CTCGAATCTCTCGCGCAGGCCTCGAGGGTCAAGGTCGAATCGATGGAACCGCAGGCGACACCTTCCAACGACCGCTATCGAGAAACCAAGGTCGAGGTAGAACTCAAGCAGGTCACGCTTCAACAGGCCGTCAGTTATCTCCACCAGATCGAGTCCTCGGAGCAGGTGCTTTCCGTGAAGAGTCTGCGCATGCGTACACGCAATGACCAAGCCAGTTTCCTCGACGTGACCTTTACGGTCTCTACCTTCGAGCCGCTCTGATGCCCACAACCGCCCACCAGGAGGCCGGCGATGCGCTTCCGCGCGCGCTGATCGCAATCGGGGTTCCGTGCGCAGGTGTGCTGCTGGTCGCGTTCTTCCTGATTCGCGGTTTTCCGTACGAGGAACTCGGTGAATTGATCGCGAGTCGGATCGAGCAAAGCCACGGCATCCAGCTGACCTTTGCAGACATCGGCCCCACCCTGCAGTTCGCCGGTCCCGCGCTCGAAGCCACACAGTTGCGGGCGAAGTTTCCCGACCAGCCGGCGCACAAGATCGATCGAGCGCTGGTCCGGCCCGCCTGGTCGCTTTCCTGGTTGGTGGGCGAACCCGTCCTCCACGTGGAGCTGGATAGTCCGTCTGGAAGCGCGGACGGCACGCTTCGCTGGAACGGTCTCACCGCGTGGGCTGGAACGATTCGAAACGCCCGGCCCGAACTCCCCCCGATCTCGGACTGGATCCCGACCGGGGGTTGCGAGGGGAACCTCGAGGCGACGCTCGACGTTTCGATGGCCGAACAAGGTCCCGAAGGCAGGGTCGAATTCGAGATCCAGGACGGCTCGCTTTCCCTGCCGGGCCTGTCGTTCCCGCTGCCGTTCACGAGCCTCACGGGTGAGGTCAACCTCGGTGGGGACGCCTACGCGACGCTCACCTCGCTGAGTCTCGAAGGCCCAGACGTCTCCGGTTCGGGCAGCGGCAAGATCGGCCGTGCCGAGCCGTTGGAGCAGGCGCCGATCGGTTTCGAATTCACGCTCGACGTCAAACCCTCGATCTCCCGCGCCGTGTCAGCCGCCGGTGTGAAGGTCAACCCGGGGGGTGACGCGCTGATAAAAATATCCGGAACGGTCGCGAAGCCGAAAATTCGCTAGACCCCGTTTATTCCAAAGCCCACTCGGGGCGATCACCGGGACCCACCGGCGGATGGTGAGGGCATGAAGGCCGATCAACTACAGCGCGTCTTCCGGACCTTCTCGGACCCGACCCGTGTCCGCATCCTCGCGCTGCTCGAGCGCGAAGAGCTCGCCGTCCAGGAAATCATGACGGTCCTCGGCATGGCGCAATCCCGGGTTTCGAGACACCTCGCGATCCTGCGCGAAGCGGGGCTCCTCGAAGACCGCCGCGATGGAACCTTCGTCTTCTACCGGTTCATCCCGCCCCAGGAAGCGCCCTGGCGGGATACCTGGGCATTGGTCGTCAAGAACCTGCGCGGCGATTCGACCGTGGAGCGCGACGCCGCGGCACTCGCGCGCGTGATGGAGTCACGCTCCGAGCGCACCCGTAGTTTCTTCGACTCGGTCGGTCCTGAGTGGGACGCACTGCGCAAGGTTTTCAACGACGACGCGCTGCGCGCCCGCGCGGTTTCGCGGTTGATCGACCCGAATCTCGTCGTCGCGGACATCGGCACCGGCACGGGCATCCTCGCGATCGAACTCGCGCGTCTCGGAGTGCGGGTGGTCGCGGTCGACGATTCGTCGCGCATGATCGATGCGGCGCGCAGCAAGACCGCAGCCGAACCCGAACTCCAGATCGAATTCCGGTACGGCGAGGCGAGCGCATTGCCTCTATCCGACGGTGAGGTCAACGCTGCACTCGCGCACATGGTGCTGCATTACCTCCCCTCCCCCTCCGAAGCGATTGCCGAGATGGCGCGGGTGGTCGCACCGGGCGGCACCGTCGTCACCGTGGATTTCGTACCCCATCAACACGAGTGGATGCGCGAGGAACTCGGGTTCAGTTGGCTCGGGTTTTCCGCAGAGGAAGTCGCGGGCTGGTTTCGCGCAGTCGGCCTGGTCGATTTTCAACTCGAAGAACACGCGGGCCTCGCATCCAGCCGGGATCTGCCCGCAACCTTCATCGCCTCCGGTCGACGTCCGAGCTGACATTTGAATCTCCGACGTGCCGTACTCTTCGATGCCGCAGGGACACTGATCGAGCTGCGCGAGCCCGTGGGCGAAACCTATGCGCGCATCGCGCGCGAATACGGCGTGGCGATTGCGCCGACTGAACTGGAGGCCGCCTTTCGCATCACGTTCAAGAAGGTGCCGGCAATGGTATTCCCGGGCGTTCCGATCGAGGAAATTCCGCCGCTCGAAAAAACCTGGTGGAGCAAAGTCGTCACCAAGACGTTCCTGGCGGCCGACCCCGCCGTTCGCTTCACCGATTTCGACGCATTCTTCGAGCAGCTGTTCGACGCGATGAGCCGCCCGGAAGCCTGGCGCGAAATCTCCGGCGCGCGAAGCCTGCTGCTGAAGCTCCGATCGCTGCGTTGGGCGACCGCAATCGTCTCGAATTTCGACCGGCGGCTTCTGCGGCTGCTTCGCGACCTCGAGTTGACGGAACTGTTCGACGCGGTGGTCCTCTGCTCCGACGCCGGCGCAGCAAAACCGGACCCCGCAATCTTCCATCGAGCGCTCGAAGCACTCGAGGTGCCCGCATCGCGAGCCGTCGTGGTGGGTGATGATGCGGTACTGGATATCGAGGGGGCCCGGGCAGCTGGGCTGCGAGCGATCGATGTGAGGTCGCTTGCTAAGCTCGACGGTCTGTTGGATCAGTTGGCCGCGCTGCCGGATTGAGCGGCGAGCCCGAGGAGGATCGAACCATGGCGAGCAACGAGGGCGGCGAGGTCGCCGTTTCGTTTTTCCGGGACCGCTTCGGGATGGACGATCGAAGTCTGACCCGTGCGCTCGACGCGGCCCTCGAACGCGAGGTCGATTACGCGGACCTCTACTTCGAGTACACGGTTCAAGACTCGGTCGCCCTCGAGGAAGGCATCGTCAAGAGTGGGAGCCGCCACCTCGAGCAGGGTGTCGGCGTGCGCACCCAGGTCGCCGAACGCCAGGGATACGCCCACTCGGACGAGGTCACGGTCGAGAACCTGGAACTCGCGGCGGCCACCGCGCGCGCCATCTCCGAGAGCCCGAGCCAAGCCAATGCCGTCGCCGTGCGGGGAACCGGTGCAAACGCGAAGAATCTGTACCCCGTCCAAACCGCGCCAACCGAGGTTCCCGTCTCCGAAAAGGTCGAACTGCTCGAAGCGATCGAAGTCTATGCGCGCGGGCGCGATTCCCGGGTCAAGCAGGTCATGGCGAGCGTCGTCACCCAGCACCAGAACATCCTGATCGCGGGCAGCGACGGCAGCCTCAGCGCGGATGTCCGCCCGCTCGTGCGGCTGAACGTGCAGGTCGTCGCCGAGGGTGCGGAGGGTCGGCGTGAAATCGGCTACCAGGGGATGGGCGGGCGCTACGATTTTTCGCGCCTGCTCGAAACGGCGACCTGGCGCGAACTCGTCGACGAATCCGTTCGGGTCGCATTGTTGAGCCTCGATGCGAAGGCCTGCCCGGCCGGCACGATGGACGTCGTGCTGGGCCCCGGCTGGCCCGGCATCCTGCTCCACGAGGCAATCGGTCACGGTCTCGAGGGAGACTTCAACCGCAAGAAGACGTCCGCCTTCACGGACCGCATCGGAGAACGCGTCGCGAGCGAAGGCGTCACCGTGGTCGATGACGGAACCCTGGCCGAGCGGCGCGGGTCGCTCAACGTCGACGACGAAGGCACGCCGACCCAGCGAACGGTTCTGATCGAGGACGGAATCCTCTGCGGCTATCTCCAGGACCGGCTCAACGCGCGCTTGATGGGGATGAAACCCACTGGCAATGGGCGCCGGGAAAGCTACGCCCACATCCCGATGCCGCGCATGACCAACACCTTCATGCTCGCCGGAAACGACGACCCCGCTGAGATCTTGCGCTCCGTGCAGTCCGGCATCTACGCGGTCTCCTTCGGCGGCGGTCAGGTGGACATCACGAGTGGCAAATTCGTCTTCTCCGTCAGCGAGGCCTACGAGATCGAGAACGGCAAGATCGGCGCGCCGCTCAAGGGCGCGACCCTGATCGGCAACGGACCCGACGTCTTGACCCGGGTTTCTCGCATCGGCGCCGACCTCGAACTCGATTGGGGCGTCGGAACCTGTGGCAAGGAGGGCCAGAGCGTCCCCGTCGGCGTGGGCTTGCCGACGATCCGGCTCGATGGCATTACCGTGGGAGGGACGGCCCGTTGAGCGTCGGAACGTCGAGCGCCACCGTAGAGCGCGCCATCGAGCGCGCGCGACGCGCAGGTGCGACCGCTGTCGACGCGGTCTTGATCGAAAGCGACAGCGTCGAAGCGCGCGTTCGCGCCGCGGAGATCGACTTCGTCACCCAGGCCCGAGAGCGGGTGCTCGGAATTCGCGCACTCGTGGCTGGCGAACACGGGGCTCGTTCGGCGAGTACTTCGACGAGCGATCTGTCGCCCGAGGCCGTCGACAAGATGGCGGAGGAAACCGTCGCACTCGCGCGGGCCACTGCGGCGGACCCGAGCGCCGGCCTGCCCGACGAGGCGTTCGCGAGTGAAATTCCCGATCTCGCGTTGTTCGACCCGGCCGATCGCGACGTCGACGTCGAGATGCGAATCCAGGACGCCCGCGCCGCGGAGGCCGCCGCGCGGGGCGCCGACCCCCGAATCGATAACTCCGAGGGTTCCCAGATCGGCTCGAGTTTCTCGCACGTCGCCTACGGAAATTCGGCGGGCTTCTTCGGCGAATACGGCACGGCTGCCCACTCGCTGCTCTCCGAACCCGTCGCCAAGAGCGGCGCCGGCCTTCAGCGCGATTATTGGTATACGGTCGCGCGGCGGTTGTCGGACCTCGAATCACCCGAATCCGTCGGCCGCCAGGCCGCCGAGCGCGTGCTGCGCCGGCTCGGCGCCAAGCGCATCGCAACCTGTGAGGCGCCGGTGATCTTCGATCCCGTGACGGCGCCGAGCCTGCTCGGCCACCTGATCAGCTGTGTCAACGGCTACTCGGTATATCGCCAGACCAGTTATCTGGCCGGTAAGATCGGAGAATCGATTGCCGCTTCGTCGATGACCGTGATCGACGACGGAACCCGCCCCGGCGGACTCGGAAGCAAGCCTTTCGACGGGGAGGGATTGCAGACACGGCGAACCGTCGTCGTCGACCGTGGACGGCTTTCGAGTTATCTGCTCGACAGTTATTCGGCGCGCAAGCTCGGGATGCAATCCACGGGCAATGCGACGCGCGGGGCCGGCAGTCCGCCATCGGCGGGCTCGACCAACCTGTGGCTCGAGCCCGGTCGGCAATCGCTCGACGAAATCATCGCGAGCACCCAACGCGGGCTTCTCGTCACGGAATTGATCGGAATGGGCTTCAACCCCGTGACCGGCGACTACTCGCGCGGTGCGGCGGGCCTCTGGATCGAAGGTGGCGAGGTCGTCGGGCCCGTGGAAGAGCTCACGATCGCGGGCAACCTCGCTGAAATGCTGATGGAGATCGACGCCATCGGGTCGGACATCCTCTGGCGCGGCAGTATCGCCTCGCCGTCGGTGAGGATCTCCAAGATGATGATCGCCGGAGAATGATCTGTCCAAGACACCGCAGACGATGATGGATCTCCAACTTCCCGACGTGGCTCGCTGGTCGGATCGCGTCGTCGTCGCACTCGGCCAGAACCCCGGCGTCTTCACGGGCCCGGGAACCAACACCTACCTCATCGGCACCGGACGGCGCAGGATCCTGCTCGACACCGGGCAGGGTCGCGAGGGCTACCTGCCCGTACTCGATGCCGCACTCGAGCAGGCCGGCTGTGAAGGCATCCAGGAGATCGTCCTCACCCACGGCCACGAGGATCACATCGGCGGCGCCCGTGCGATCATCGAGCGCTACGGTGCGATGCGGATCTCGAAGCAGCCGTGGGTGGGCATCGACGAGCGCCACGGGTTGTCGATCACGACCATCGGCGAGGGATCGGTGGTGCGCACCGAGGGTGCGACGCTGCGCGCCATCCACACACCGGGGCACGCCGAAGACCATCTCTGTTTCGTACTCGAAGAAGAGGGATCACTGTTTTCGGGCGACAATGTCCTCGGTGTCGGCACGACCATGATCCCCGGCCAGGGCGGCGATCTACGCCAGTACCTGAATTCTCTCGATCGGTTGCTCGCGCAAAAGCCCACCGCAATCTACCCCGCGCATGGGCCGCTGATCCGAGAGGGCGAAGCGAAGATTCGCGAATACATCGCCCATCGCCAGATGCGCGAAGACCAGATCCTCGCGGTGCTCGCCGCGGGCCCACTCGCCGTCGCAGAGATCGTCGCGCAGATCTACGCCGATTATCCACCTTCCCTGCACGGCCCAGCAGCCGAATCGGTCGGCTCACACTTGCGAAAGCTCGAGACCGAGGGGCGCGTCGGGGTGGCGCAGGACCGCGGCGGCGCGGCGGTGCGCTGGGAACGGCTGTGAGCCACCCGATCGCCGAACGATTGCAAAGCCCGGCGCCCGACGAGCGCGTCTCGGCCTGTCGCGATGCCGTCGATGATCCGTCGGCCATCGTCTTGATCGACGCACTCGGCGAAGCTCTCGGCGATCCCGTCAAAGCCGTCGCGGTCGCCGCTTCGGATGCCCTCGCACGCCTCGCGCGGGAAGTCGACGGTGTCGCAGCGGTCGTTCACCGCGCACTTCGCAGCGACGATGCCTCGCGCCGTTGGCACGCGGTGCTGACGAGTACGCGCATCGAGCCTCCGACCCCGAGATTGCTGCCACCGATCGTCGAAGCGCTCGCGAGTCGCGACAGTGATGTGCGCTGGATGGCTGCGCGAATACTGGTCGATGCGGGGCGCGTCAACCCGGAGGTCCTGCCGCTCGTGATGGGTCTCGTCACCGGCGGCGAATCCGCCGACGTTCGAAGCATGGCGACGCATTGCGTACGCGAACTCGGCCCCGAGCGGCCAGAATCCGCGCGCGCACTGCTCGAAGGCACTTACGACACCGATCCACTCGTCCGTCGCGCGGCGCTGACCTCGCTTGCGGGGCTGACCGATCCGCCGCGTGAAGTCTTCGACCGACTCACGGAAGTCGTCGCGGATCCGAGCGATGTCGCAAATCGCAAGTCGGCCGCGCATTCGCTGAGCGCGCTCGCTTGCGAACACACCCATGCGCTGCCGAATACCTCGCTTGCGGCGCTCCGGCAGATTGCCGAAGCGGACCAGGACCCCGATCTCCGCTCGCTCGCCAGGCGCATACTCGATCAACTCGAAAACGCGCCCGAAGCCACCGGATGACGCCTCCCGCGCAGGGAATTGACCGAAGCCCGGCGTTCCGCCAATATCCCCCGACTATCGACACGGCCCGGTTCCGTGCGATCCAGGTGGCAACGAAAACGGAAACCGGGACCAGAGCGAGACGAGACGGAAGGAGCAAGCATGGCTGAACTCAAGGGATCCAAGACCCACCAGAACCTCAAGGACGCCTTCGCGGGCGAGTCCCAGGCAAATCGCCGCTATCTCTACTTTGCGCGCCAGGCAGACATCGAGGGTTATCCGGATGTCGGCGGGCTGTTTCGAGATACCGCAGAAGCCGAAACGGGCCACGCACACGGCCACCTCGACTTCTTGAAGCCGGCCGGCGACCCCGCCACCGACATGCCGATCGGATCGACGGATCGAAACCTCGCCGCTGCGGTCGCGGGTGAGACCTACGAATACACCGAGATGTATCCCGGCATGGCCAAGGCCGCGCGCGATGAAAAGTTCGACGACATCGCCGAGTGGTTCGAAACCCTCGCCAAGGCCGAGAAGTCGCACGCAGGGCGATTCCAGAGCGCACGCGACAATCTGGAGAAGCTCTAGCCATTCGAACACCCATCCGCGGAGGGGCCGCCCGACACGAGGCGGCCCCTCCTTGGACTCGACGGTCCGCGCGGGTGCATCGCGATTCGGAGCGCCCTCGATGAAAGTCCCGCCGCCCGAATTTCCATCGACCGAGATGCGTTACGGGGCCCCGGGCTACGACGACCCCGAAATGCTCGAGCGCGAACTCCGGCGCGCGGGCGAAGTCTGCCACCAGTGCCGCCGCTGCCTGCCGCTCTGCCCTTCCTTCCCGCGCCTGTTCGAACTGGTCGACGCGACCGATCGCGAGATCGAAGGCGTGTCGATGGCGGGCTTCGACGAAGTCAACGAACTCTGCTTCCACTGCAAACTCTGTTACAACCACTGCCCCTACACGCCGCCTCACGAGTGGGACATCGACTTCCCGGCCTTGATGCGCCGGCATCAGCAATTTCGCGCGGCGCGCGACGGCGTTTCGATTGCGCGCAAGGCCACCACCCAGACCGACCTGATCGGCAAGATCGGATCTCTCGCGCCGGCGCTGATGAATGCGGCCAACCGAAACCGATTTTCCCGCGTCGTGATGGAAAAGACGCTCGGCATCCACCGCGATTGGATCCAACCTTCGTTTCATCGAGAGACCGTCAATCGCTGGTTCGCAAAGCAACGGAGCCGGGTCGCGGGCGAAAACGGTCACGCCGTTCTCTTCACCACCTGCAGCGTCAACTACAACGATCCCGACACCGGGCGTGCCGCCGTCGAAATCCTCGAGCGAAGCGACGTGCACGTAGACCTCTGCTACGAGCGTTGCTGTGGCATGCCGTTCACCGACACCGGGGACCTCGACGCGGCGCGCCGCAACGCCGAGAAGAACGTCGCCGACCTGCTCCCCTACGTCGAAGCCGGTGCCACGATCGTCGCACCCGGGCCTTCCTGCTCGTTGATGCTGAAGACCGAGTATCCGAAATTGTTGGCCAGCGAGGACGCCGAGCGCGTCGCCCAGGGCACCCAGGATCTGATGGAGTTCATCTACAACCTGGCGCGCGCCAAGAAACTCAATCGAGATTTCAAATCGTCCCTGGGAAGGGTGGCCTATCACGCGCCCTGCCATCTGAGGGCCCAGAACATCGGTTTTCGCTCGCGCGATCTGCTCCAGCTCGCCGCCGATGAGGTCGTGCTCGTGGACGCCTGCTCGGGCGTCGACGGCACCTGGGGGATGCAAGAGCGCTTCTACGACGAGTCGATGAAGGTCGCAAGCGGTATGCTCAAGCGACTGGATGCCGCAAAGCCCGATTGGGTCTCCACGGACTGCCCTCTCGCAGCGCTGCGCATCGAGAAGGGCCTCGGCGTGAAGGCGCTGCATCCCGCAATCCTGCTGAATCGCGCCTACCAGGAGTCTGCACCGTGAAACCGCTCGCCCTGGAGGACATCGTAGACCGCGAGAAATACGCGGCTTTACGCGCGAGCTACCGCGCAGCGGTGATCGACTACAAGCGCCGGCGCCGACTCGCCGTCGGCGAAAACATCACCCTGCTGTTCGAAGACCGGGAGACACTTCACTTCCAGATCCAGGAGATGGTCTGGGTGGAAAACATCGCCCTGCCGGACAAGATCCAACACGAGATCGACACCTACAATGAACTCATGCCTGCCGATCGCGAACTCTCGGCGACCCTGTTCGTCGAGATCACCGAAGCGGCCGAAAT
>JAHEEJ010000311.1 GCA_024640705.1 Deltaproteobacteria bacterium | reverse complement strand
CACTCCGACACCTTCAACCCCAAATCGATCGACGACGGCGTCGGATCGGTGGCCAAGAAACTGTCCAAGCGACTCGCAGCAGACGGATTCACTCCCAAGAAGTAGCCGCGCACCGACTGCGCTCGCCGGCGCTCATCGCCCATCTGCAACCGTGGGGCTCGGCGCCGAGTCCTTTCTCGTGTGAATTACAGCCCAATTGCAATCTCACACCCCTGCCGAAATGAAAATCCCGCTACGAACCGCCCTCCCCGGCGATTCGGCGGCTGATGCCCGCTTCAGACGAGGGCCACGAGAGCCGATCAACGACTTGCACATCACTAGACGGCAACGAGGCTCGAACACGCTTGTCACAAAACCGATCGGCCAGTTTCGATGTCGTGGATGCCAGGATCTTCCTGGCACTCGTCGCCCTCTCCCTGCTCTGGTATCTGCGCACGGCCGGCTACGAGTTCGTGGACTTCGACGACACCCGGGTCCTATTGGGACACCCGAATCTCTACAACGAGAACTCCCTCCTATCCAGCATTCGCGAGATCTTCAGTGGATATTTCCCGCGAGAAGAGCCACTTCTCATTCGCGACTTGAGTTGGGCGGTCGATGCCAGGCTGTTCGGGTTCGCTAATCCCTTCGGCTATCACTTTGGCAACATCGTACTCAACGCGTTCAATGTCGGTTTGCTCTTTCTCTTTCTCCGACGAACGACCCGGAGCGCCGAAACGAGCGCCCTCGTAGCCATCTGCTTTGCGTTGTTGCCAGTGCACGTGGAACCGGTCTGTTGGGTCATGGGCCGCAAGGACATGCTCGCCGCATTCTTCCTCTTGGCCGCCCTGCTCGCCCAGAGTTTCGAGTTGGACGACCGTCCGAAACCCCAGCGTCGCGCACTCTATCTGCTAGCGCTGCTCTGTACCCTTCTTGCGCTTTTTTCGAAGGCCAGCGCACTCGTCTTCTTCATCGTACTCGGGCTCCACCGCTTGTTCCGCCCTTACCTGGAGGCCGGCCACCCCCCCTGCGCAAAGATCGACTGGCGGACCCGCAGCGGCCGCACAGCTCTTGCCATCGCCCCGCATGCCGTATCCAGCGTTCTCTTCTTCTTCTGGTACCGCGGCGTGGTTGGCGCGTACGGGATCATCGGATCCGAAGCCCCGGGCCCACTCGACCCCGAACACATCTCCAACATGGCTCGCTTCGCACCGCTGATTCTCGGTCAGTACCTCTCGCACCTCGCATGGCCCGTCGAGTTGTCGATGTACTATCGCTGGCCGCACGTCGAGATCCCCTTGACGACTCGGGAAATCGTCGGTTCTGCGGCGATCGCCATCGCGCTCCTGGCTGGCCTCTGCGCGCTGGTTGCGCGCCGCCGCGACCTCGCGTTTCACGCCCTCGTCGCGTTGACTCTCCTGCTTCCCTACACCGGTCTGTTCTATGTCGGGTTCTGGAGCGCCGATCGATACATCTACCTCGCCTCAGCAGGTGCACTCGTAATCGCAGTCGTATTGATGCGGGAATTTTCGGCTCGCAGCAGAGTCGCGGCGACTGCCTCGGCGCTGATTGCAGTCGCATTCATCTCGGGCAGCGCCATTCAAAGCTGGCGCCAACAAGCGGTCTGGCGAAATGGCGAAAGCCTGTGGCTCTACGAGGCCTATCGAGGCGAGCCCTCCCTCTTGAGCATCCAGGCCTTGGCCAAGGCCTACATGAAGCGCGCTGAACGCGATGCCACCAGCCCTGAGCACGCGACCTGGCTCGATCGAGCGGAGATCGAGATCGAGCGCGGCTTCGCGCGCCATGCTGAACTCGAGCGGAAACCCGGGAGATATCCCGTTCCCGAACAACTGCAGCTCGCGAGGCTTCATTATCTGCGCGGGCGCATCGCCGAAATCCGGCGAGAGCCCATCGAAGAACAGCTGCTCCACTTTTCCCAGGCTTTCGAACTCGCACCCGAAAGGCTCACGGCGATCTACACATCCCGCAGTCTCTTCGCGATGGCCGGCCACGCCGACGGAGTCGAACGGCAGAAGCTGGTCGAGGATTCATTCGACTATTTCGTGCACTACATCGAATTCTCCCAGCACGATCCGCTGCAATTGGCGGAGAGCGAGAAGCTGCTCGAAGTCAACTACGAGGGGCGCTTCCCATTTCTCGAAGACCGAATCCTCAAAACCCGAAAGATCTATTTCCAATGAGCGGAATCAACGAATACAGCGGCGCCTATCCCTATCTTCGTGAGCGCGCCCATGTCTGGCGCGAGATTGCGCGCTACGTGCGCCGCGACGCGCCCGATGCAAAGGTCGCCGTCGAGCTTGGGCCCGGTTACTGCGACTTCATCAATGCCTTTCCCGCGGAGCAGAAGATCGCGTTCGATCTCAATCCGGAAATGCGCAAATTTGCAGATGCCGGGGTCGACCTACGCATTCAGGACGCCAGCAGCCTGGGTGATCTCCTGCCCGGTTCCGTCGATTTGATTTTCGCCAGCAACTTTCTGGAACACCTCGACGAATCCGAAGCCGTCCAGCTGCTTTCAGCTGCACGCAAGGCGTTATCGGATCAAGGGCGCCTGATCCTGCTCCAGCCAAACCACCGACTGTGCGCCGATCATTATTTCGACGATCCGACCCACAAGACCATTTTTGACGATCAGAGTATCGGCCAATGGTTGCAGCGATGTGGCCTGCGGCCGCGGCGAATCGTCCCGGGATTGCTGCCGTTCTCGATGAAGAGTCGACTCCCCAAATGGCCGTTGCTGGTGCGCCTGTATCTGAATTCGCCGCTCCGACCAATGGCCGCCCAGATGTACGTCGTCGCGGAGCCCGCCTGATCATGTGGTACGGAAGAACCGTCTCCGTAATCTTGCCGACCTACAACGAACGCGATTCGATCCGATCTGCAATTGCAGAGATCGAGGCCACGGGGGTCGTGGATGAGATCCTGGTGATCAACAACAACGCCGCCCCGGGGACCAGCGACGAAGTTGCCCCGACTTCAGCCCGCGAAATCCTCGAGCCCAAGCAAGGTTACGGAGCTGCGATTCGCCGCGGTTTTCGCGAAGCCGAAGGCGACTTCATCATCGTCACGGAGCCCGATGGGAGCTTCCGGGGCCACGACATCCACAAGGTTCTCGCCTACGCCCAGGATTTCGAGGTCGTCTACGGAAGCCGCACCGTAAAGGAATTGATCTGGGAAGGCGCCAACATGGGCCTGTTTCTCAAATGGGGCAATTACAGCGTCGCAAAACTCACCGAGTTTCTCTTCAACACGACATCCCTGACCGATGTGGGCTGCACGATGCGCTGTATCCGTCGAGAAACACTGCAGCGCATCGAGCCGTTCTTCACGGTAGATGGATCCTTCTTTGGGCCGGAAATGATGGTACTCACGGTCCTGATGAAGGCTTCGATGATCCAGATCCCGGTGAATTACACGAAGCGCGTGGGAACTTCGTCGGTTACCGGAAACAAATGGGTGGCCTTTCGACTGGGCCTCCAGATGATCGCATTGATCCTCTCCTACCGGCTGCGCAGCTGGATCCGCCCGGCACAGTTCGAGGCAATCGCCCTGACACGGACCGACCGAGCACTCCCGACCGTCGACCTCGCGCTCGAAGCGGATGACGAAGACGACGAGAAGGAAAACGTCCGTTAGACGAGAGCCGCTGGAACAGCGGAAGCCGCCTGTCGAAGAGCGCGGGATCGCCCACGATTCGAATCAGGCGCTATCGGCCTCGCTCGCCTCACCCTCGCCAAGCCATGCCATGAATAGCTTGTAGCCGAGTGCGAGTATCACGGCGCCGACAAAGAGCCCGATGAAGCCCGATAGCACGAATCCCCCGATCGCTCCCATGAAGATCACGACCATCGGGAGGTCGAGTCCACGCGCAAGCAGGATCGGCTTCAAGAATGTGTCGCTGCTACTCGCGAGGATCGACCAGATCGTGAAGACCACCGCCGTCGTCGTTCCGCTGGTGGCAAACACGTAGAAGATGATCGGGAGCAACAAGAGCAATGGTGGCAACTGGATGACGGCGACCACCAGACACAAAGCCGTCCACAGGGAGGCGTGGGGGACACCCGCCGCGAAGAGTCCGATGCCTATCAGGATCGACTGGATGAGCGCGACACCGAGAATTCCCTGCGCGACGCCGCGAATCGTCGCCCCGGCAAGCGTCACGAACTCGGGCCCGCGCTCTTCGACGAGACGCGTCGCGATGACCCCAGCGACCTTCGCCCCACGGCTGGAGCTGGCGAGAAACACGCCGGCGATGACGATCGAGATCACGAACTGCACGAGGCCCCACCCCACCCCCGCAATGCCCGAGAGGAACCCGCGCGCGAGAGGCTTCAAGTGCAGTAACACCTGCTCGAACGCGCGCATCAAATTGACGTGCGCGAGGGTCCAGAAGGCGTACAGCCGCTCGCCGATCAGGGGCCAGGTAGCGATGCTCTCG
>JAHEEJ010000310.1 GCA_024640705.1 Deltaproteobacteria bacterium | reverse complement strand
GTCGATCGCCGCCATGCAGCCGGTTCCGGCAGCCGTGATGGCTTGACGGTAGATGGGATCCATCGCGTCGCCACACGCGAAGACGCCCTCGACGTTGGTCTGACTCCTGCCCGGAACCACCTGAATGTAGCCGACCGCGTTCAGATCGATCTGGTCGCGTACGAGCTTGGTGTTGGGTTCGTGGCCAATCGCGATGAATACCGCTTCTACCGCCAGATCCTTGATTTGATCGGTCTTCACGTTGCGCGTCCGCACTCCGGTAACGAACTCATCGCCCACCACTTGATCGACCACCGAATCCCAGACGAATTCGATCTTCTCGTGACCCAGCGCGCGCTCTTGCATGATCTTGGATGCGCGCAGCGCATCCCTGCGATGAATGACGAACACCTTCGTCGCGAAGCGGGTCAGGAAGAGCGCCTCTTCGAGAGCCGTGTCGCCGCCCCCCACGACGGCCATGGGCTTGCCGCGAAACAGCGCTCCGTCGCAGGTCGCACACGCCGACACACCTTTGTTCATCAAGCGCCGTTCCGATTCGATCCCGATCCACTTCGCAGAAGCGCCCATTGCGAGGATCAGGGCATCCGCGCTGAACGAGCGAGCGCCGACCTTCACCCGAAAGGGGCGTACCGAACAATCGATTTCGCTGGCATCCTCCATGATGATCTTCGTTCCGAAACGCTCGGCCTGCTTCTGGAACAACTCCATCATCTCCGGACCCGTCACACCCTCGGGAAAGCCCGGGTAGTTTTCGACCTCCGTGGTCAACATGAGCTGCCCGCCAAATTGGAGGCCTGCGATGACCAGCGGTTCGAGCTCTGCTCGCGCCGCGTAGATGGCCGCCGTGTAGCCAGCGGGCCCGCTGCCGACGATGACGACGCGGTGATGCTCGGTCTCCACAGCGGCTTTCTCGGCGGGCTCAGCGGTGCGGCCGAGCAGCGAATCGAGCTTGCCGGCGCTCTCGAGAGCCGCAAGATCGTCGAAACCCCCGACGTGGGTTTCGCCGATGAAGATTTGCGGCACCGTCATTCGGCCGCTGCGTTCGATCATCTCATCGCGACGTCCCGGTTCGGTCGCGATGTTGATTTCGGTCCACTCGACACCCTTCGACTGCAACAACTGCTTCGCCGCCGCACAATACGGGCAACTGTCCTTTGCGTAGATCACGATCGCCATCAGGTGTATCTCCTCGGGGCCGCGTTCGGGCATTTCAGCGGTTCGGCGTTGCATCGCCCTTTGGGCGGAGGCGAGAATTCCCGATGGGTCGCGCTTGCAGCGCGCCTTCCCAGGAGCCCGCAGGGCCGTTCTCCATTCAATAGCGCGCGTATTCGATCAGGCGCTCGAAGGATCTCTCCCATTCACCCTCCCAACACTCGAGCACGACCTGACCGGGGCTCTTCCCGAGTGTCAGCTGCGCGAAGATCGGATCCAGGAATGCCGACTCATCGTGTGCCATCGGGCCGGAATGACCGATCCGCTCGAGGCCGCCGCGCGCGATCTCGACGAGTTCCCGCGCCAGATCCAGAACGGGGCGCCCCGCGTAGCGCGCGGCCAGGCCCCGACGCGAAACCGCTTCCGAGGCCGCCTCGCGCTCGGCCTGCGTGGCATCGACCAGGCTCGCCGCCGCCGCGCGGGCCGTTGCATCGTACAAGATGCCCTTCCAAAGCGCGGGTAGCGAGCAGGTGAGGCCGGGCGGCACCGCGTCGGCACCGCGGACCTCGATGAACTGCTTGACGCGAACCTCGGGGAACAGGGTCGTGAGGTGGCGGTCGAAGTCCGCGAGGGTGGCGCGTTCGCCCCGGCGTCCGTTCTCCAGAAACTGCCGGAAGGTCATGTCGTAGGCTGGCTCCAGGCGTCCGTCGCGCACGAGGAAGAACATCGGTACGTCGAGCGCCCAGTCCACATAGCGCCGGTAGCCGAAATCGGATTCGAAGGCGATCGGCAGCATCCCACACCGATCTGGATCGGTATCCGTCCAGGCGTGCATGCGCCTGGAGACGAAGCCGTTGGCCTTGCCCTCTGAAAGACTCGAGTTCGCGAAGATTGCCGACACGATGGGTGAAACCACGAGCGCCGTGCGAACCTTGTCGACCATGTCCGTCTCGGATTGGTAATCGAAGTTTGCCTGGACGGTCGCCGTCGTGAACATCATGATCAGCGCCCGCGATCCCTGCGTGGGCAGGTAACGGCGCATGATGCGGTAGCGCTCCTTGGGCATCTGCGGCAGTTGCTCGGCAGAGTGGATCGGGTGGATGCCCAAACCCAGCCAGACGATGTCCATTGGCTCGGAAACGGCGCGCACGAGTTCGAGGTGGGCGTGAAATTCTGCGCAGGTTTCGAAGATCGTGCGCAGGGGCGCTCCCGAGAGTTCCAACTGCCCGCCGGGCTCGAGGGTGATGGACGCGCCTTCGCGCTGCAATGCGACGACGTTTCCGTCCTCGAAAACGCGCTCCCAACCCGCGCGGTCGGCGATGCGATCCAACAATCTGCCGATCCCGCGCTCCCCCGCGTAGTCGACCGGGCTCAAGTCGGCTGCGTGGAGGCCAATCTTCTCGTGCTCGGTGCCCACCCGCCAGGCTTCCGGCGGCTTTTCGCCAGCGCGGAGAAACGCGACGAGATCGTCCACCGATTCGATCGGCTTCTCAGGAGTAGGGGTCGCTGTCCCGCTCACACCGCATCCTCGTCGAGACCGTAGAGGTCGGGTTGTAGAAACGCGACGAGCGCACAGAGTACGCCGTGGCGCGCGTATTCGGCTCGAGGCAACACACCGTTGCTCAAGCGGCCGATGTTTCCCGTGCTCAGCGCCGAAGGTTTCGCTGCCGACTCACCGCGGTGGGCCTCCCAGAGGCGATCGAAAGCCGCGCCGATGGGTTCGCGATCGTGCACCGCGGAAATCGAGCATTCGAGAGGATATCCGAACGCCGAGGAAAAACCGATCGAAGCCCGCTCACCGTCGGTGATCGCCGCGCAGCCGATGTTCAGATACGCGACTTCGCCCTCCGGGTCGCCCGCCGGAAGCGGTACCAGTCCGTCCTCGATCCCGACACCCAGATCACAAGGAGATCCGCTGATGGCTCCAGCGGCGCGGTTGCGCGCACCGCGAATGATCTCTTCGAAACCGATCGGCTGGTCGGAAACTCCACTCGTCACGGCGACGCCTTCGACCTTGGCGTCGGGCGCGTAGGCGCCGATTGCACTGCGAACCGCGACCAGCTTCGGTTCATTGACCGAGCCGACCCTCACCCACCGGACCCCGGCCAGCGGATTCTCCCGCGAAAATCTCTTCACAGGCAGGTGGCCTCTCGCTCGTCGAGGGTTCGGCCGAGGTCTTCGAGGCGCACGCAGTGGTCTCTCGCAGAGGGGGATGTGTTCATCGCGGAGGGAACTTACCCGCACGCCGCCAAACGGACCACACCGATCCCCGGCGGGCAGCGCCCCATTGCGACGCTCGGAATCCCGGGTCTAGAGGGCTTCGTCGGCGGCGACGAGGGTGCCGGAGTCGAGCGATGCGAGCAGCGTATCGCGGCGGAGCTGGAAGTCCCGCTTGAACTCATCGGGGAGCGGGGGCCCCTCGGGAGTCGGCAACTTGATCGGATTCACGTACTTGCCGTTCTTGGCAACGCGAAAGCAGACGTGCGGACCGGTCGAAAGCCCTGTGC
Organism: Deltaproteobacteria bacterium; assembly: GCA_024640705.1. Taxonomy (GTDB): domain Bacteria; phylum Myxococcota_A; class UBA9160; order UBA9160; family SMWR01; genus JACZVU01. The sequence goes on along the minus strand of JAHEEJ010000310.1, from coordinate 781 downwards.
TCCCCACGTAGCCGATGACCTGTTTCTGGGCGACGGGTTGTCCCACGTGAAGTCCGTCCGCGAACCGCGAAAGGTGGCCGTAATAGGTCACATAGCCGCTGGCGTGCCGGATCTTGACCAGATTGCCGAAGCCGCCCGCCCAACCGTCGTAGATCACCTCACCGCCGGCCACGGCGAAAACCGGGGTTCCCATGGGCGCCGCGTAATCGATGCCGTGGTGCGGGCGCGTGATCTTGAGAATCGGGTGGCGCCGCGCCGCCGCGTAGCGCGAAGTCACGCGCCCATAGCGAACCGGGGCCATCAAGAATTCGCGTTGCACGGTGCTTCCATCGGGCCGGTAGTAACCGCCGCGCCCCTGTTTGGATTCGAAGTAGACGGCCGTGTGCTCACCCGACGCGCCCGCATAGCGAGCTGCGAGAATTCGACCCGGTCGAACGAAAACCTCTTCGCCGTTCTCGTCGGTGCGAAACAACTGCTCGTAGAGAATCCGAAATTCGTCGCCCGCTCGGATCATGCGAGAGAAATCGACGTCGTAGGCGAAGACGTCGGTTACGTCGCTCGCGAGCTGAGGTGCAGCACCCAGATCCGTGATCGCACCGTAGAGACTGGAGGTGACGACACCGGCGATCATCGTCTGGCGGGGCCAGAGTTCGGCCTCGCTTCTCACCACCGTGAAGCCGCCATCCGGGTTCGGGCTCAATTCGTAGGCGATGATCGGCGAGATGCGGTAGTGGAAGGATTCGATCTCCCCTTCCGCGTTCTGTACGAGTCGATAGCCGTG
>JAHEEJ010000309.1 GCA_024640705.1 Deltaproteobacteria bacterium | reverse complement strand
CGTCGTGACCGAGGATCGATGCCTGGCCAGACGTGGCTCGAATCAAGCCCATCAGGACCTTCAGGGTCGTGGTCTTGCCGGCGCCGTTGGGTCCGATGAAGCCGAAGATCTCGCGCTCGCGAACCCGAAACGAAATGCCCTCGAGAATGCGCTTCTTGCGCAGCCCGAAACCCGGGCGCACGTCCTTGACGAGGTCTTCGACCCGAACGATTTCCACCCGATCGCTCACGCACCCTCCGCTTGGTTGGCTGCTTCCCGTTCGCGCCAGTCTTGCTTGCGGTTGCGGTCGGTCTGCGACTCGTGCAGCTGGTAGCGGGTGCGATAGTAGGACGAGACGATCTGGCCACTTGCTGGATCGAGGATCCACTCGAATCCATCGAGGTACAACTGAGCGCGCGGCAAGCGCTTCAAGACCGGATTCGGCCCCGCGAGCAGGTCGCTGACCTGTTCGATGTCGCGACCGTTTCGCCGCCAGTATTCCACGCGAGCATCATCGAGAAATCGCGCCCTCTCCTCGACCCGGATTTCGTCCAACGCCTTCAGATATTCAGCTTTCTTGTATGGGTCTTCGGTGGCCTCGGTCATTTGCACGAGAAAAGCGGCGGCCACCTGCAGCCCGCCCTCCTTGCTCCTCAATCGGGCCACCAACGGAGCCAGATAATCCGGCGCACCCTCGAGGCCGATGGCCCCTTCCAATAGATCTGCGGCGTACAGTTGCTCATCGAGATAGTAGAAGTAGTTGAAGCCGAGGTGATAGCGGTTGCGCCAATCGAGCGGGTGGTAACTGATGGCGCGCTCGAGCAGTCGATTTCCGCGCTCGACCATTTCCCGATCGCGGGTGAGCCAGACGGCCGCAAAGCGGTAGGGGTGGCCGACCCAGGGATCGACCGTCGTCACGAGGTCGATCAGATCTGCGAGTACTTCGCCGTGTTGCTCGACCGCGCCCTCTTCCCCGCCGACGACTTCAATTGCGCGCAGCCAGTAATAATCGGCGACGGCGGCGTCGAACCCCAGCGACCACAGCTTCACATAGTCGGCGCTGGGTACGCGCAACTGACCCCGCTGTGCACGCGATCTGGTTTCGAAGCGAGAATGAGCGAAACCCGTCGTCGCGACAGCAGCCAGGAGAAGTCCAATGCGCAACCAACCGCGCTTTCGCCAAAACGCCGAACGCAATGCCCTACCTCCCTAGAGCCATTCGATTCAGCGCCCGCCAGGACGGGCGATCAGTATTGATCGAGAGACCGCTGGACGGCAACCGCGTCATAGACCGGTTGGCCGGTCATGGAGTCGATCGGCGTACCGAATCCGAAGAGACCCGACGGACACTCTCCGATCACGACGCCTCCCGGAGTCGTCTCGGGGTGAACGTACATGACCGCGGAATTCAAATCGTCGTCGTCGACGTCACCGGCTGCCGTAGCGGTAAAACAGGTCGTGCACGTACAGGGTGTCGCGCCGGTGTTGGTGTCGTAGCTGTAGTAGACCTGACCTTCGGGCCGCCATCCGAGTTCCCCATAGGCGAGTTCGGAGGCCGCGTCCCATGCCATCTTTCGGGTACTCAATCCGCCGTACGGGGCGAAGTCAGGCCAGGCGCCGGCCTCGAAGTACTCGCCGCGTTCGGCGTGATAGGCGTTCTGAATGCGCGCGACGGCGGCGAGATTCACGTAGGCCTCACTGCGTCGCGATCGAGCCTGGTAGGAGAGGAAATTCGGAATCGCGATTGCGGAGAGAAGCCCGATGATGCCGACCACGATCATGAGTTCGACCAACGTAAATCCGGCTTCCGAATTCGATCGCACCCTCATGCCGACTTTCTCCCAGGTGATTGAAAAGCACTCGAGGAGGACCGGACGGATCCGGTCCTCCTCGATTCAGGCTCGAACGGTCTTAGAAGACGCTCTGACCGTAGGTGGACAAGCAGGCACCCACCGTCTCGGGCTTCAGCTGGGTGACGTCGCAGGCCGTGAAGCCATTGCCGTGGTCACCACCGGCCTCGAAACCGAGTGTGGCGTTACCCTTCTTGTAGCCCCAGGTCTGGCCCGTACCGTCAGCGTCGATATCCGCTTGAGCGGTCGCCGTGAAGATCGCGTCGCCAGTACCCGTCACGACCACGTAGTTGAAGAACACCCAACCCTCGGGCGCCCAACCGAGGCGGTCGAAGCCAGCATCGGCGCCATTGTCTCGATTGTCGAACGCGGTCTTGGTGTTGTATCCCATGTCAGCGGCCGGAGGCGACGCCAACGCCGAAACATAGACACCGAATTCCGAGTAATACGACTCTTCAGAGGTCCGGATCGCAGCGAGATTCGTCTTGCCTTCGCTCGACTTCGCCTTGAGCTGGAATCGCAGGAAGTTCGGAATTGCGATCGCTGCCAAAATACCGATGATGGCAACGACGATCATGAGCTCGATGAGCGTAAACCCACCCTTGCGGTTGTGAAATTTCTTCATCTCTAGGTAGCTCCCTTTGTTCTCGAGTGTCGCTCCGGGCGGAACTTCTCTGCCCGCTGCGGTTCCGCCCCCGGCACACCCGGAGAGCTTGATGAGCACTCGAACCGTTCGATCCGGCGTCCATCGCAATGCGCGTGCCAAACCGCATGCTGCGTACGGCTGGATCGGCAAGCGGCGCTTCGAACCTGAGGATTACAGGTCAGCTTTCGCGAGAATGCGCCGCGCGCCCCCAGGGCTCAGGAAACCCGCGAGCGGCCGGCCAGTGACGCTTTGCGGCGGCAGAAGCGACGATTTTGGTCACCTGGGCCGCATCCATCGCGCTCCGGCTTGGTTGACAGCGCGGCCGGTCCACGGCTACGTTGCGCCGCTTCTACGGGCATTGGCTCCCATCGTCTAGCGGTCTAGGACGGGGCCCTCTCAAGGCTCAAACACGGGTTCGATTCCCGTTGGGAGCGCCACCCATTTCTCTTTCGAACACAAACTCGGCGAAGCGGAACCAGCGGGCCTCGAATCTCGTTCTCGCGTTCATGGATTGCGAATTTGGGGGGCTGGATCCGGAGCTCCACGACATCACCGAAATCGCGGTGGTCGTCACCGACTATCGATTGGCGGAGTTGGCGCGTGGAGAGTGGAAGGTTTTCGCCCGCGCGGATCGCATCAGTGAAGAGGGCGCTGCGATCGGCGGCTATGACGAGGAGGCGTGGAAGGACGCGCCTCCCGTGCGGCAGGTGCTCCAGGAGTTGAGCGACCTGATGCCCGCGAACGCGCTGGTCGTTCCCGCGGGCCAGAACGTCCGCATGGACGTGGCCTTCCTCGAACGCGCCTATCGGGGCTGCGAGCTTGCGTTTCCGTTCGACTACCACGTGATCGATCTCGCAACGCTCTTCTACAGCTGGTCGCTGATCTCGGGCGAGCAGGTTTCGGCGCTTTCGCTGCGACAGGCGGCGCTCACCGCGGGGCTGATCGAAAACACCGTCCCCCATCGGGCGATGGCCGATGCGACACTCACGCTCGAGACGTTCCGCCACTTCATCGGGCGCCTCGCGCTGCGCGAACCCGCCGATTGGTTACCGGAAGCCAAGGATTGCGCGGCCGAAGCCTCCGAGGGTTGATTCGCTTCCCCCGTTCGGAAGTCCAGTCTTCGATGTAGCGCGGCGACAGGGTCGTCTATTGGGTCCCGCCTCGAGAGTGGAGACTTTCCTCGGGGACCGGGACGCAAGAGGTCTGAGCGCGATCGCGCACTCGATGACACCACCCGCGATGGGTTCAGCTGCCGTCGACGTCGGCGCGATCCGTTCGGCCCTGGACGAAATCCCAGAGCGCCTGCCGAAGCTCCTCTTTGAACTTCGGATCGACCCTCGCGCCGGACAGATCCGCCTCTAGAAACTCTCGAAGCTCGTCCGCCGCAATCTGCGTGGAATTCTCACCAAGCTGCGAATCTCGCAGTTTCTCTCTCATGGCTCCCCTCCACCCCGGCCCACGCCTCCGCTCGCCGCTGCTCGGAAGCCGGGCCTCCCACCCAAGACCCGCGCTGAATCCACCGGCGAATCACCCGGACCGACTGCTTCGACCAACAAGCTCTTGACACGATACAGACTCGAGCGCACGGAATCACTCGATCGGGACACCCGATGCGCGATCTCTCCGATGGGTAGATTCTCGAGATGGCGAAGCGCGAAGATCTCCGCCTGCCAGTCGCTCACGGACGCGAGACAATCTTTGACCTGATCGAGCGAGCGCTGGAGGTTCAGCTCGTCTTCCGGAGTGCCCGGCGCCATCAAGAGGCTGGCGCGCAACCACTCGATTCGCGCGCGAGCCATGCGCTGGTGCCGCGCGTTGGCGCGCCGGAGCTGGTTGTTCACCGTGTTCCGCGCGATCCCGTAGATCCAGGACACGAGCGACGACTCGCCGCGGTAGGCGTCGATCGAGCGAAAGACCGAAGTGAAGGTCTCCTGGACGGCCTCCTCGGCGTCCGCGTGGTCGCGCAAC
>JAHEEJ010000308.1:4272-4447 GCA_024640705.1 Deltaproteobacteria bacterium | reverse complement strand
GGCACTCATGGGATTTGCGGGCGCGGCCAGCGCGAGCGCCACGATCGACCTGATCTGGGCCGACACCGGCACGAATGAGATCAGCGGCGTGAATACGTCCTCGGCCATCACGCTGCGGGTGATCCTGACAGCAGGCGCCGACGGTTCCCAGGGCGCGCAGGTGAGTGTCGATTAC
>JAHEEJ010000308.1:0-4262 GCA_024640705.1 Deltaproteobacteria bacterium | reverse complement strand
GAAGCTTTGCGGCACTCATGGGATTTGCGGGCGCGGCCAGCGCGAGTGCCACGATCGACCTGATCTGGGCCGACACCGGCACGAATGAGATCAGCGGCGTGAATACGTCCTCGGCCATCACGCTGCGGGTGATCCTGACAGCAGGCGCCGACGGTTCCCAGGGCGCCGAGGTGAGTGTCGATTACAGCGAAGCGCTGAGCACGCTCTCGGTGCTGGAATTCAAGAGCACGCCGAGCGGTCCGCTGCCACTGGATCTCTCATCGAACACCGACACGGGGTCGCGGGTCGAGAACCTCGACTCCGGCTCGATTCCGCCATACGTGGGCACCGGTCTTTCGGCCGGCCAGAGCCACCAACTCGGAACCGTCACGTTCCACAGGACGTCGTTCGCGACTGGCGTGTTCGAAATCCGGTCGGATGCCAATGGCCCGAGAGACGGCGTCTTGAATCTCGCAGGCGGCGACATCACCGACACGACCACGTTCAAGAGTGCATTCCTGATCAGCGGAGATCCGCAATTTTGCGATTTGGCGATCGAGATCAACGCCCTGCGCGCGGGTTCGCCCACGGTGAGCGTGGGCTCGACGCGGAAGGTCACCGCCAAGGCGCGAATCGCAAAGGGAACGGCCGTGAAGGGCACGACGATCGACACGACACTCCAGATCACCGCCCTCGATGGCCCCGTGCTCATCGACTCGCAGCTTTCGGGCACGATCCCGCTTGTGATTGGCAAGGGTGGGAAGGGCGACACGCTCACGATGAACATCGACCAGTGCGACTCGGGAGCGATCGATTTCTTCGCGACGTTCTTCGGCACCGACGCAAACGGGAGCCTGTGCACGGCGAAGAGAAGGATCTCTCGGGCCTGCAACTAGCCTGAACCACGTTTCAAAGGTCTATCCGCACGCTCGGATCGAGCGTCGCATCCTCGCGGAAGCCCTGGCTCAGCCGGCCTGGGGTCCGCAGCGGATCTCGAGCTCGTTCGCCTTGCGCGGGATTCGGCAGACCAGGGCCGGCCCCGTCATCCATCTCGGGGAAATCCCCGCAACGCGGCTGGAATCGGACCGAATCTCAGGTCCTGGCCGCGGACGTAGTTGCTGATTGAGACGATTTCCCTGTATCCTCCGCGCCCATCAAGGGCCCTGGGCGCGAGATACGCGTTCGCCCCAGACTGCGCTCACCGCCAGGTACTCGGAGTCGTCGGTAATTCGTTAAGCTACGGCTCCGCTTTTGAAACGCGCCCATAGCTCAGATGGATAGAGCGTCTGGTTGCGGTCCAGGAGGTCGCACGTTCGAGTCGTGCTGGGCGCGCCATGAACCGCAGGACGGCCACCGGTTGAATCCCGACCGGTGGCCGTCTTTTTGGTTGATTTCGAAGCGCTGAATTTTTCGGGTGGAGATCGCTACGGAGCGATCGCGCCTCGAACGCGCTGCTCGGGATTGACCTCAACCCGGGCTGGACAGGTGCCGATTTCCCCACTGTGGATCTCGGCCTGATCGCGCAGCAATTCCAACACCTGGACTGGACGGCGTTTTTGCTGGCCATCGCGGTCGGCGGTGCGATCGGGCTCGAGCGGGAGCTGCACGGTCGGCCGGCGGGCGTCCGGACCCACATGATGGTGTGCCTGTCCGCGACCATCGCCATCCAGGCTTCGCAGAGCGTCCCCACCGCGCTCGGCGAGAGCGTGGTCGGGAATCTCGTTTTCGACCCCAACCGGCTGGCTGCGGGCATCGTCACCGGCATCGGCTTTCTGGGCGCCGCCACCGTGATCCGCTCGGGCGACATCGTTCGGGGCATCACGACGGGATCTTGCGTGTGGGCCGTCGCGGTGCTCGGGATCGTGATCGGGCAGCAGCGCTACGCGCTCGCGCTCGCCGGTGCGGTTGCGATGCTCGCGGTGCTGATCGGCTTCGACTGGATCTTTCGCTGGGTGAAGCCGATCGTCTATCGCCGCCTGGTGATCATCGGATCGGGCGCGGATCTCGCCGCGATCAGTTCTTCACTGCGCGAAGTCCTGACCGAGAACAAGATCCGGATCCAGGACATTGCGGGCAGCATCGATCCGGTCGCGCAAACCTGCGAGATCGATGCCTTCATCCGCTGCCGGAATCTCCACCAGGCGCCAGACCTGCTCGCGCAGGTTGGTGCACTGCAGGGCGTTGCGCACGTCGAATGGGCCCAGATCGCGGGCTGAGTCGCTCTCGCCTCGATGACCTTTGTTGGTGTCGCTCGTTACGGGCTTGCGATTTCTGGAACCGGAATCCCCGATAACAGCGCGAGACTGATGACGAGCCCCGCGTAGCTGACGAGGCCTCGCGTATCGCCATTCGCGGGCGCATCTTTCGCAAAGCACTGAAAAGCGGCGCCGATCGCGAGCAACACGAGCAGTCCCTCTTGCGTGGGTAGCCAGATCGCGGCGATGACCGCGAGCGCGATCCAGCGCTGCGGGCGCGAGAGCGAGCGAAAGCCCCGCGCACCGTCGAGCTGCCAGACGGGCAGCAGGTTGAAGAGATTGATCCAGGCTCCCACCGTCGCGATTGCGGCGATGATCGGCAATTGCGTTGCGTAATAGAGCGCGAGTGTCGCAATGCTTGCGCCGAGTCCCCAGAGCGGGCCCGCGAGTCCGACCCGCGCGTCTTCGCGCGCGGTCTGTGGATATTGGTGGAGTCGGACCATCGCGCCGAGGCCGGGCAGAAACATCGGTGCGGTCGCGCGAATGCCGAACTTCCGCAGCTCTGCGACGTGTCCCATCTCGTGGACGTAGATCGAGAGCACCACGCCGAGGCCGAACTTCCAACCCCAGGCCGCCCAGTAGACGCCGAGCGAGAGCAGCATCGTAAACAGCGTCGTCGACTTGCTCAGCCCCAGCAGCAGCAACTTGGCCTTCGTGGCGAGGAAGACCAGGACGAACTTGAACTTCCAGAACAGCATCGCGATCACACCCGCTGCGGATCCGGCTTTTAGCAGCGCGTGGCGCGGCTTCTCAGCAGCGGGCGACGCGTGATCCGCAGGCTCTGTGGATCTTGGCGCGAGTCCGGCATCGATCATCTCGCTGAGTTCCGCGACGCGAGCGCGGATCACCTCGTGTTGACGAGCATCCGCGGGGAGCAACTCGAGCGCACTGCGAAGCGCCGCGGCCTGGCCGCGCAGGTCGCCGCGCGCTCGCGCGCGATCGGCTTCGGCGACGAGTTCTTTGAGCCGTTCGGCGTGGGTCAGGCGTCCGCAGCTCGGGCAGCTCAGCAGCTGCGCGGGCAGCTGCGTGCCGCACGCGCACTCGTAGATCGGATTCGCGTCAACCAACGGCGGTGTCGCGCGCTTCGAGCCGGAAGGGGCCCTGCAGTTCGATCTTCGCGCGGGCATTCATCCGGTAGGCCTGCCAGAGCGCGAAGCCGATGATCAGGATTCCGATCGCGTTCTCGAAACCCATCAAGAACGGCAGTATGTAGGCGATTGGAATCGCGGATATCCACGCAAGCAGCGCGGCATCTTCGGGGCTCAGCGCCGCAGCATCCGGCTCTCCGCCGTCTAGCGGGTCGGCGTCGGGGCTCGGCCCGCCGTCTTCCGCCCCCGCAGCGGCTGCGCCATCCGCATAACCGCGCTGGATTTCACCGCTCGCGATCATCTGGTCGGCGAGCGGCGGAACGTAGGTCATCACGATCGCCGAATAGGAGAGAAAGACCGCGAGCAGTTGATAGGCGAGACCGCCCACCCGGCGCGAACCGATCTGCACGGCCATGCCGACGAGGTAGCCGACCGCGATCGCGATCAGTCCGATCTCGTAGCCGGTGAGTTTCGTGACCGCCATCCACAGCGCGCAGCCGATTGCAGCGGCGAGTGTCCCGAGGCCCGCGGCGCCGAAAAAGCGGGTTGCGGCGTTGCCCGGCGCCTTCGCGTTCTGGAAAGCGAAGTGGCACGGCTCGCAAAGCACGTGCGAACCGATCGTGTAATAACGGTCGGTGATCGGCGTTGCGCACTGCGCGCAGACGGGCGCGGTTTGCGTCGGCCTTTCAGCGCGCTCGAAGTCGAGCGAGTCGACGGATGCACCCGGCTGGGTCGGGTCTTCGAGCTGGTTCGGCATGATGGGATCCCGCTGGGGAGATGCCGCGAGATGATATCGCATTTGAGGCTGGTGGATCGCGAGAAAGAGCCGCTAGTCTGAGCGCGCCATTCGAAGCCTGACGACGGAAGGGGTCGAACGATGAAGCGCAGCGATCGCGAACTCGGGATGGATCGGCCGATCTCACGCCGGGATTTCTTGAAC
>JAHEEJ010000038.1:13229-16536 GCA_024640705.1 Deltaproteobacteria bacterium | reverse complement strand
CCCAGGTCTCCCAGCGTGTAGTAGATGAATACGAAGAAGAACAGCAGCAGCACGAGACCATCGCTGCGCGCGTAGGCGTTGCGTTGCTCGCCGAGGTCGATGTCGAATGCCATCGCCATCGCCGCCGCAAGCGCGAGCAGCATCATCGGTAGTTCGCGGCGAATCACGACATGGTCGATTGGCAATGGATGGAGTACTGCCGACAGACCGATGATCAAGCCGATATTGGCCATGTTCGAGCCGAAGATGTTGCCGAAAGCCAGCGTGCCCGAATCTGTCAACGCAGCGAGAACGCTCACGGCGAGTTCCGGCGCGCTGGTCCCGAATGCCACCACCGTCAAGCCGACCACGAGCGGGGAGATCCCCATGCTGCGCGCAAGCGATGCCGAGCCCTTGACGAGAAGCTCGCCTCCGCCGACGAGGATGACGATCCCCAGGCCGCCGATCCCCAAGTGGGTCAGCATGGGACCTGCACGCCGCACTCCGGTTTCACGGGTACCCGATTAAAGCTCTCGGGTGAACCACTCCCGTGAAAGGGCGCTCCCAGTGTCGCGTGGCCAGTTGGAAATGTTGCGGGTAGCGCGTACGAAGACATCAATTTAACAGGGGGTCTCCAGGTGATCGAAGAGCCGTGGGAACCGCGTCAACAAAGAGAACCTTCGAGCATCCGGCTGCACCGCTTCGATCGGATCTCATTTCCACCAAGCCGATCCCGGGTCTTGTGATTGCCCCGATCCGGCGGTCCAAGATAGAGCAATTTGCGCAGGGAAACGATGAGGGAGCGGTGATTCGAGTTGCTAGGATCCGAGGCGCTTTTCGATGATCAGGGGTTTCCCCTGATTGCTCTGCGCGACCGTTTCCCGGCCGCGTGGGGTCGATTGATTGCGGGAGGCCTCGGTGCAGCGAGAGAAAGTTCTCAGTATCGCGGAGCGCATCGCGGGGTTGGGGTACGCGCTCTGGGACGAGCGCACGAGATCCTACGCCTTCGTATCGGAGCAATTCGCAAGGCCGTATGGGCTCACGCCCGACGCATATATCGCCCAATACCGCTCCTACGAGGACGAAGCTGCGTGGATTCATCCCGACGATCGCGAGCGTTACGAAGCCCATCACCGGAGTTATCTGGAGGATCCACGCGAGTGCAGTATCGAGGTGCGCTATCGCGGGTCCGGGAATGATTTTCGTCATTCCCGGGAGTTTTTTGCGCCCATCTTCGATGATTCGGGCCAGCTGATTCAGACGGTGGTCGTCGAGCTGCATATTGGCGAGTTGAAGGGCGCAGAGGAGGCGCTCCGCCAGGCGCAAAAGATGGAAGCTGTGGGGCAATTGACGGGCGGGATCGCTCACGACTTCAACAACCTGCTGGCCGTGATCATGGGCAACCTGGAACTCATATCCGAGCGGAGCGCTGACGTGGAAGGCGCGTCCGAGTTCATCCAGATGGCGATGGCCTCCGCTGAGCGCGGAGCAGATCTGACCCGGCGGCTTTTGACACTTTCGCGCAAGCAGGCCACACACGCGAAGACGGTCGACCTTCGCGAACTGGCCGACGGCATGTTGGAGTTGCTCCGCCGCACGCTGGGCTCCCAAATCGGGATCGAAGTGAATGGCCCCGCGGATCTCTGGCACTGCCGGGTCGATCCGGGTCAGTTCGAGAATTCGCTGCTCAATCTCGCGCTCAATGGACGCGACGCGATGAACGGTGGGGGAACGATCACCATCGAGTTCTCGAATGTCGAGATTGCGGAGAATTACGACGTAGCCGAGAGCGCGTTCAGCCCCGGCCGCTATGTGCGCGTCAGCGTGACCGATACAGGGATGGGAATGACTTCCGAAGTCGTCGAACGCGCGTTGGAGCCTTTTTTCACGACCAAGCGGGTTGGCGCAGGAAGTGGGCTCGGTCTCAGTATGGTGTATGGATTTGCGCAACAGTCCGGTGGACATCTGACTATCGTGAGTGAGGTGAAGCGCGGAACGACGGTAAGAATCTTCATTCCGCGAGATTCCGATCGGAGTCTCGCAGATGAGTCGGCCCCGTCTTCCGTTGATCTTCTTCGATCGCGCGGCGAATGCTTGTTGTTGGTCGATGATGATGAGTCGGTGTTGACGATGACCTCTCAAATGCTCAGGGCGCTCGGGTATGCGGTGAAGTCATCGAAGTCGGCCCGCGAAGCACTCGAAATTTTGGCCGTGTCACCACAAGTCGATCTCTTGGTGACGGACGTCATGCTAGGCGATGGCTACAGTGGCCCCGAGTTGGCGCGCGAAGCCGGACGCAGGCGCCCCGATCTGCCCGTGTTGTTCGTGTCGGGTTTTCCACAACAGAAGCTCGAGGACAGCGGCTTCGTGAGCGCCGAAGTGCCATTTCTCACGAAGCCCTTCAGAAGGATGGATATCGCACAGGCGGTCCGAGCCGCGCTGAACGGCAAGTGAATGCGAGCAGATCCATCCTACGCGCAACCGCCTGGTGGTGCTGTTGCGCGATCGTTCAGCGACTTCGACGCGAGAGGATGACTTCGGGATCCGGAGGTCGCCCTGCAATGGGCAGACCCTGGTCCCACTCGGGTTCGGGACCGAGCTCTTCGGCCAGCCAATCGATCATCGCGCGAACCTTCGGGGGGACGTGTCGACTCGCCGGGTAGACGGCGAGAAGGTTCGTCTCGTGCCTCGTGTGTTGCGTGAGCAGGGGGATGAGGCGGCCCGAGCGAACGTCGTCCGCGAGCAGAAAGCTCGGGAGATACGCGATCCCGTAACCGACGACGGCGGCCTGGCGAATCGCGTCTCCATTGTTGACGGTCAACGCTGGAGCCGTCTTGATCCGCTCGCCGGTCGAGAACAGCCAGGTGGTCGTTCGGCCCGTGTAGCCGAGGCAGACGTGTTCGCTCAGGTCTTCGGGTATGCGGGGGGTGCCGTGGCGCTCGAGGTATTCGGGTGAAGCGCACATCAGCAGCCGAATCGGGCACAGCTTCCGCCGCACGTAGCTCAGTTCCCGGGGGCGGCCGATGCGAACCGACAGGTCCACCCTCTCGTAGACGAGGTCGACGATTCGATCGGTCGCGTCGACCTCCACCTGGATGTTGGGGTAGCGCTCGAAGAACCGGGGCAGCCTCGGGACGAGCTGCAGATGCCCGAAGGACATCGGCACCGCCAGCCGGATCGCACCGCGCGGCGCCTCCTGCAGCTGGCTCACCGAAGATTCGGCTTCTTTGGCCGCCTCGACGACGCGCTGGCAGCGCTCGTGGAACACCTCGCCGACTTCGGTGAGGCTCATCCGCCGGGTCGTCCGCCGGAGCAGCTGAGCGCCGAA
>JAHEEJ010000038.1:0-13129 GCA_024640705.1 Deltaproteobacteria bacterium | reverse complement strand
GCTCGCATCAATCGATACAACGAAGAACCGACCGCCAAAGAAAAGCAGATCGTCGATGAACTCGATCCTGCGCATCGCCCGCTGTTCCAGCTGACGCCCTCGCACAACATCGTGAGCTACTACTACGGCGGTCAGACGACGGTCCTCCTCAACCTGAGCGACCTCGCGGCCATGAAGCGCGAATCGCCGGTCGACGATTCGGAGCGCACACACACCACGCCGGATACACCGAACTCGATTTGATCGACTACCCTCCTCGCGCGGAGCGCTTCGGTCACGGCTCCGGATCGAGGCGATCGCGAGGGGGTGCCGACGATGAAAGCCATGGTCTTCGACGCGTGTGGGGGTCCCGAAAAGATTCACCTCGCTGAAGTACCGAAACCCGATGTCGGCCGGGAAGACGTCCTGATCCAGGTGAAGGCCTGCTCGTTGAACCACATGGATCTTTTCGTGCGCCAGGGGCCCGCCGAACCCGGCGCGAAGTTTCCCTTCTGGGGCCTCGCGGATGTGGCCGGTGTGGTGTCGGAGGTGGGCGCCGGGGTGGACACTTGCCGACCCGGCGATCGCGTCATCGTCAATCCGGCGCTCTCCTGCGGGGCGTGCGAGTTTTGCCGATCGGGTGAAGATTCACTCTGCGTCGATTTCAAGATCCTCGGAGACGAGATCCCCGGGGGCGCCGCAGAATATCTGGCGATTCCCGCGCGCAACATCACGCCACTTCCGGACGACTTCGGATTCGAGGAGGCCGCGGCAATCCCGCTCGTCTTTCTGACGGCCTGGCGCGCGCTCACCACGCAGGCCCAGTTGAAGCCGGGCGAAGACGTGCTGATTCTCGGTGCGAGCGGCGGTGTTGCGAGCGCGGCCATCCAGATTGCAAAGCTCGCGGGTGCGAGGATCTTTGCGGTGACGAGCGGGACCGAGAAGGCGGCTCGCGCTCAGGAACTCGGCGCCGACGTGGTGTTGGATCGCAACGAGGTGGATTTTGCGCGAGAAACCCTGCGGCTGACGGCCGACCGCGGTGTCGACGTCGTGCTGGAAAACGTCGGCACGCCGACCTGGAAGCAGAGCCTGCAGTGCCTCGCCCGCGCGGGTCGACTCGTCACCTACGGCCGCACCGCAGGCCTGATCGGAGAGACCAACATCCGCGAACTCTTCATCAAACAGACGCGCATCATCGGTACGACGATGGGCAATCGCCGGGAGTTTGCCGAGGTGACGCGACTCGTCTTTCAGCGCCGGCTGCGCCCGGTCATCGACAAGGTCTATCCGTTCGAGCAATTGCGCGCGGCCCACGAACGCCTCGAGGCCGGTGCGCAATTCGGCAAGATCGTCCTCTCCGTCGGAAGCTGAGTCGCCGGGACGCGCCGCTTCAGCGGCAAAGCCGAGACGGAGGCCCCGCTGGAGCGGCTGTGCGAGTTGCAGCGAATCGGAGAACCGATGCTGCTCGCATCGTGAGCACCCGATGTGTTGCGGCAGTCACCCGGCGAACACTTCTCGGCTAACCTCTCGGTTGTTATGGAGCGATGGCTGAAGTTCGGCGGGCTGCTGCTTGCGATGGTCGCGAATTCGGTTCCGGCTCGGGCGCAGGATGTCCCGGGGGAGGTTCCGCTCGCGGACGTACTCGAGGTGCTCGTCGTCGACCGGGAGTTACTCGCGATCGATGCCGCCAGTGGCGGCCAGACGGTTGCCCGATTGAGGCTGGACGAAGCCGTTGTCTGGAAGGGCGCTCGCGGCAAGGTCGGCGTGGTCATCACCGACCAGCGCGTCCTCGCGGTGGCGACACAATCCGGTTCCTGGCAAGAGGCCGACTACGGACGAACGGAGCTGCGCCCGAAAACCGCACTGCTCGGAGAGCGCATCGCACTCGCGATTACCTCCGAGCGCGTGTTGGGGTTCGACGGCGGAAGTGGGAATCTGGTCGAGCAGCGCCTGGGGCCGCGCGAGAAGATCGTCGCAGCCCGCGTGGGTGAGAATGTCGGCGTGGTGGTGACCGATCGTCAGGCGATCGGACTCTCGCCGTTTCTGGGCGGTTTCTTCAGCGTCCCGATCGGAATCAAGGATGAAATCGAATCCGTCAGCGCGGAGTCGAACATCGCCACACTGACGAGCAGTCGCCAGATCTTGATCTTCCGTGCGACGACCGGTACCTGGGAAGAGCGATCGCGCTAATTGTGCAGAAGCGCGTGATCCTTCTCGCTCGCCAGCGCCTTTCGCACCGCGCGTGCAACCTCCGCCATGCGGAAGGGTTTTTGCAGGAACTGAACGCCGCCCGCGAGCCGTCCATGGTGGAGGATGGCATCCTCGGTGTAACCCGACATATAGAGCACGTGGAGATCCGGCTGCGCGCGCAGCGCCTCTTCGACGAGTTCGGCTCCGCTCATCCTTTCGGGAAGCACCACGTCGGTGAGCAGTAGGTCCACCTCTGCCGGTGATCGGAGAATCTCGAGCGCTGGCGCACCCGAGTCCGCTTCGAGAACTTCGTAGTCGAGCGAACGCAAAATACGAACCATCAGAGAGCGGAGATCGTCGTCGTCCTCGACCACGAGTACCACTTCGCCTTGCGCCTTCAGCATTTCGGACGCATCGACCGGAATAGCCTCGGATCTTCTTCTTCCCGATAGACGGGGGAGATAGAGCCGGATCGTCGTGCCGGTATCGACTTCGCTGTAGACGCTTACGTGGCCACCAGACTGCTTGATGAAGCCATA
Source organism: Deltaproteobacteria bacterium (assembly GCA_024640705.1). GTDB lineage: Bacteria > Myxococcota_A > UBA9160 > UBA9160 > SMWR01 > JACZVU01. The sequence goes on along the minus strand of JAHEEJ010000038.1, from coordinate 10,421 downwards.
CACCATACTGAGCCCAAGTCCGCTGCCACGCCCGACGTCTTTGGTGGTGTAGAAAGGCTCGAAGGCGCGCTTCTTTACATCGTCGGGCATTCCGCTTCCCGTGTCGCTCACCGCGATTTGCACGTACTGGCCGGGTGCGACGTCCGTTTGCGCGCGTGCGTAATCATCATCGATTCTGGCGTTCGATGTCGTGATCGTGAGTTTTCCGCCAGCAGGCATGGCATCTCGCGCGTTGATCGCAAGATTCAAGATGGCGTTTTCGAGTTGGTTCGGATCGACGAGGCACCGCCAGAGGCCCGCATCCTTCACCAGTTGGACCTCGATGCGTTCGCCGAGCGTTCGGCGCAGCAATTCGAGCATGCCCTGAACGAGCGCGTTGGCATCGAGCTCCGTGGGGCGGAGTGCCTGTTTGCGAGAAAAAGCGAGCAGCCTCTGGGTCAGTCCCGCACCGCGCTCCGCGGCTGCAATCGCGATCTCTACCCATTCCGAGGCCTGCGCGCCCTGTTCGATCTCGCCTTCCACCAGTTCGAGATTGCCCACGATCACCGCGAGCAGGTTGTTGAAGTCGTGTGCGATGCCTCCCGTGAGTTGGCCAACGGCTTCCATCTTTTGAGCTTGGCGGAGCTGCTCTTCGATCTGCACCTGCTCCGTGATGTCCTGGTTCGTGATGATGCTCTGGGTGAGCCGGCCCGTTTCATCCCAGATCGGCTGCATGATTTCCCGCACATGGACGATCTCGCCGTCCGCTTTGATCATGCGATATTCGATCTGCTTGATGGCGGGATCCGCATTGTACGCCTCATCGTAGGCGCGATAGCGCTCGCGATCTTCGGGGTGAATCGCTTCGAAATCCTCGATCGAAGACGCGAAGTGCTCCTGGAATTGCTCGATCGTCCGGCCGATGATTTGCGCGAATTCCTCGGAAACGGTCACGTACTTATGCTCCAGCTCGCTCCAGACTCCGTATCCGATCTTTGAATTTCTCGCGGTACTCTGGAGCAGCATCTCCCGCTCTTTGCGCTCGGATTCGGCGCGCTCGCGTTCAGTGACCTGTTCTCGGAGCGCGATGTTGGCAGTTTGAAGCTGAGCGGTTCTCTCCTGGACCCTTTGCTCCAGCTCGTCGTGCGCCTTCAGGAGAATATCTTCCACCTGCCGGAGTTCCGTGACATCCTGCAGGGTTCCCATCGTTTCGATGAGTCGACCCGAATCATCGAAGATCTTTTCCCCGAACTGTTGGACGTGCCTGATTTCGCCATCGGGGCGGATGATCCGATATTCGATCTCGTACGAAGCTCCTGACTTCTCGAGTTCTCTACAGGTGTTTTTGATGCGTTGCCGATCATCCGGATGGATCGCACCCTCGAGCTGGTGTTTGATCCGCTCGCCGATCTCCGAACGGCTCACTCCGTGGATCTCGGAGTACGCCTCGGAGCAGTCGATCAGTTCCCCGCGCTGCACCGACCAGCGCCAATTGCCGATTCTCGCCAACCGCTGGGCGCGTTCCAGATAAGCCTGGGATCTGCGCAGTTCGTCCGCAGCTTCCCGATGGCTGAGTACCGCCTGCTCGAGTTCGGCGTTGCGCTGCTCGAGTTCCTCGATCCGTACCGCCAGCTCGGACGGCCCATGGGCGTCCTCGACGGGCCCCCGCAACGCTCGACAGAACTCGATTAGCGACCGAATCATGGGCTTCTCGCGGGGCCTTCCGGTGTCAATGTCAGAGAGAACTGCCGATTGCCCTATCGGAGGAACCTCCCCGGTCATTGAGCGGCCCCGGGCAGTAGAGGGTGGGGGCGTTGTCGCACCTCCGCTGTTCGCCAGCGAGGCCGGGAGAGCCTCTCATTCCACCTCTGCATCCACTTCCAGAGATCGACGATTTGCGACAGAACTCAGCGCAGCGGGATGGGTTCGGCGAACCAGTGTCGGGTGCGGTTGCACGCGGCGCAGACGGAGAGCATCACGGGAACCTCCACCAGAACGCCCACGACGGTCGCCAGCGCCGCACCGGATTCGGGCCCGTACAAGGCGATGGCCGTCGCCACCGCGAGTTCGAAGAAGTTGCTCGCACCGATCAGGGCTCCGGGCGCTGCCACGTCGTGTGGCACCCGCACGAGTTTCATGAGGCTGTAAGCGAGGCTTGAATTGAAGTATACCTGAATCAAGATCGGGACCGCGATCAGCAGGACGTGGAAGAAACGGCTCGTCAGATTTTCCGCCTGGAACGCGAAGATCAGCACCAGTGTGGCGAGGAGCGCGATGATGGTGACAGGTTGAAAGGTGGCCAGGAAGCGGTTCTCGAACCACTCGACGCCCTTCTTCCGCAACAGGAAGACGCGGCTGAGGCTACCCAGAGCCAGCGGGACGACGATGAAGATGATCACCGAGTAGAGCAGTACCTCGAAGGGCACCGTGAGATTGCTGGCCCCCGTGACGAGGAACGTGACGATCGGTGCAAAGAGCAGCAGCATGATGAGATCGTTGAGCGAAACCTGAACGAGCGTGTAGGCGGGGTCGCCGCCGGTCAGGTTGGACCAGACGAAGACCATCGCCGTACACGGAGCGGCGGCGAGAATGATGACACCCGCGATGTATTGATCTGCGAGTGCGTCGCCAATCCAGGGATGGAAGAGGTGTTTGAAGAAGAGCCAGCCCAGCAGAGCCATCGAGAAGGGCTTGACCAACCAGTTGACGAAGAGGGTCACGAGTATTCCGCGCGGGCGGCGGCGCACGCCGAGTACGCTGGCGAGGTCGATCCGCAGCATCATCGGGTAGATCATCAGCCAGAGCAGAACGGCAATGGGCACATTGATCTGGCTGTCGTCCCCGAATTCGATCCGCCGGAGCGTGGCTGTCAGGCCGGGAAACAGTTTTCCAAGCGCCACGCCCACGACCATGCAGAGCGCGACCCAGATCGATAGCCACCGCTCGAAGATGTTGAGCCGCTTGGGCGCGTCGGGTGAACCGTTGACGGAGTTTTCTGCTTCTGTCACGTCTCGTCCCCTGAGTGCGGTTTCACGCCTCCAGTTTCATCGAGTCGCGACTAGAGACCTGGGTCGCGAGACGCGGAGAATCCCTGGGCTGGATTCTACACTGCTGCAGCGCGACGGCTGGTAAACACGGCTCCAGCTGCGAGTAGCCCGAGAACGAGCCCCAAGCGAGCGGAAGCGGACAGGCCCGGCACCGGAGGTGTTCCTGGAGCGAGTACGATCTTCGATCCGACGACGCCATTGAGAGCGTCAATCGCGAGGGCCGACCCGTCGGAGAGTTCACCCGAGATGGTGCCGTTGAAGCTGTCGCTGATCTCGCCGAACCCGGCCAGTACGGTCGTCGTTCCCTCGTTGGCGAGAAAACCGTCTCCGTAGAGGATGACGATCGCCTGATCGAGCGACTGCACACGCTCGATCCCGCCCCCGAAGATCTCGATCCTGGAGTCGTCGCTCGCGCGGACGATGCCCGTGAAGTCGCCACCTCGAATCTCCAGGATCGCGAAGCCGCTCGTCGAAGCGACGACCTGGCCCGGGCTCGAGAACGTGCCACCCGTCACGATCGTGTTCGCGGTGGCGAACAGACGCAGGCATGGGAAGCAGCTTGTGAACGCGCCGCCAGAGATCGAGCCATTCGAATCATCGAGGTAGTCGACGACTCCGTGGCTTCCGCCCGAGATTTCGAGCCACGCGGATCCGGAGGCATCGAAGTCGCCGACGCTCGTGCCATCGAAAACATTCAGAATAGACGCGTCCTGAACATCTGTCGGGCCGAGGTCGGCGCCGGCGCGTAGATTGACGGTCGTTGGATCACCCGTCGGACTGTCTCTCACGATGGCACCCGTCGGGTCGATTCCGGCGAAATCGGTCGTGCCACCGTCTTCGAAGATGCTTACCGCCAGGCCGTCGGTGGGAAGCCCAATGATCGAGAGGAACAGGCAAATCAGCAAGAACTTCATGGCAACAAATCTCGTCAATGTCAGCGCGCGGAAGTTTACAAAAACGACCGGGCCAATCGCAACCCGTGAGATGTGCGCGATGTTTCGTGCCCTCGACACTTTCGATGAAAGGGCCAAAGGCCAATCGAGCAATCGATGGTCTGGCGAAAGATATCGGCCTCGAGCTGCTCCGATCCGGATCCGCCATCCTGTCACCGCCGAGCCGCAAGGGATTCCGCATCTGCGTTAGAATTCGCCAGCGAACGACGTGATTCGCGCGCATCCGGTGATGTCACGCGATCGTGTGGATGCGTCGAGATGGAAGCTCTGCGAGGCCTCCAAGTCGCTCGCAGCGCCATGATGCGAGCGGCGCTCGAGGGGATCGTCGTGATGGATGAAGCAGGCATCACATTGGAATTCAACCCGTCGGCGCGGCGGATCTTCGGTTACACAGGTGAGAAAACGCGTGGCAAGCGGGTCGCAGAGTTGATCATCCCGCCGGCCCATCGAAAGGTTTTAGAACACTATCGGGTGACAAGCGAGGGTCACATCATCGACAAACACATCGACGAGCTGACCGTGAGCCCCGTCATGGATGCTGGCAAGCAGCTCTTCTGCAGCTCGCTTCGCGATCTCAGCGAGAGGGGCCGAAGCGAGACTGCGGCCGAGCCGCAGGGCGCTTCGAGTCAGACGTGACCTGGCTGCGCGCGATATTCGATGGGCGCCCCATCTGGATGAACTTCTTGATGGTCTTCTGCGGCTACATGACGTTCATCTACCTGCCATGGGACCTCTTCGTCAAACCGGTAGCGATCGACCAGGAGGTCTGGTTCGGCATTCTCGTCACCGGTTGGGCGGCCAAGGTCGCAGCGCTTCCCCACTGGGCGATCTACGCGGCCGGAACCTTCGGCTTCTACCGGATGCGTGCGTGGATGTGGCCCTGGGCGGCGGCCTACACCGCACAGATCGCAGTCGGAATGTTGGTCTGGAATCTGCGCGAGTTCGATGGCGGCCGAGGTTGGTTCGCCGGCGTCGCTGCATTCGTACCGTTCGCGGCGCTGACTTCCGCGCTCTGGAAAGCCCGACCGCGCTTTCAGCGAAGCACCTGACGGCCCGCGCTTCTTTTCGTTAGCGAGGGGATTGCCAGGTCGGTCGTCGCAGGTGTCGGCACCACTGCAGCCGGCGATGTCTTCGATGCCTGGACTCAGGCCGAAGGCAGGCCGTCGCTGACCGGGCCCTGTTGCAGCGGCGGTTTGTCGTCCGCGAATCCCTTGTAACGCGGCAGGTTGTCCGCAATGTCGAACCACGGGATGCGCTCGGGATAGAAGGCATGGGCGGTCGGCACCAGAAGGCCCGGCTTGTCGAAAGTGCTGATGTGGAGTTCGAAGATCGGCCCGAGGTCGCCACCGTCGCCCTCCCAGGTGAGCGGAGTTCCGCACTTGCCGCAAAACGCGCGCCCAACACCCGGCGATGATTCGTAGATCTTGCGTTTGTCGCCGCTGAACACGACCTGATCGGCCTTGAACCCCGCCAGGGTCACCACCGCAGCACCGTTGTGCTTGCGGCAGCTCTCGCAGTGGCAGTGGTTGACCCCAAAGGAATCGCCCGTGGTTTCGTAACGCACTGCTCCGCACATACAGCCGCCTGTCATCTTCGTAGCGTCACTCATTTCTTCCTCCAGGTTGGGCGCTCAAGCATAATCGCTAAGTCAGCAGACGAGAAGTGGCCTGCCGGGAGGCATTCGCGGCGAGCTTCGCCGTCAGCGCTGCGTCAGCAGAGCGGGCTCGCAGGGAAGAATCTCAACCCGAGGAAGATCAATGACTTACGCTCGGGTGATCGACGTAGCGCGGTATCGAGCGGCGCCTGCGACGTCAGTCAATGTGCGCAACGGCACCCCCGCGGCACTCCATTCCGGCCTGGTGCGGCCTTCGGGCCTCCAGGGGAGCTCGACGCTGCGTGAACCTGCCCGCTTGCGCTGCTCGGCCTCCGATCGGAAGTGCGCTGGGGCGATATCCGGTTCGGCCACTAGAATAGCTGTCCAACCGTATCGCTACGCAGGGTGGTCCAGATGTCGTTCAGCGCCGAAGTCAAACGTCGAAACGTCTTCGGGGTCGGCGCGGTCTACGCAATCGTCGTCGGGCTGTTGGCGCTCGGTGGGACGTTGGCGTCCGGCGAGCCGGACGAGCGAATCGTCGACCTCACCTACGCCTTCGATTCCGACACCATTTTCTGGCCAACCGAAGAGGGCTTCGTGCTCGAGAAGGGCAATGAGGGAGTGGTCGAAGAGGGCTACTACTACGCCGCACATCGATTTCGCACCGCCGAGCACGGCGGTACCCACATCGATGCGCCGATTCACTTCCACGCGGACCGCCCCACGGTCGACGAGATCCCATTGAACCGCCTGGTGGGCCCCGCTGTACTTGTCGATGTGTCGGACCGCTGTGCGGAAGATCCCGACCATCGCGCATCGGTTGCCGACTTCGAGGCCTGGGAGAATCAGCACGGCCCGATCCCCACCGCTTCGATCGTGCTGATCCGCACCGGCTTCGGCCGCTTCTGGCCGGACCGCAAAGCGTATCTGGGAACCGACGAGCGCGGCGCATCAGCGGTCGCGAAGCTGCACTTCCCAGGTCTTCACCCGGATGCCGCCCGCTGGCTGATCGCCGAGCGGCAGATCCGCGCGGTGGGACTCGACACGGCGAGTATCGATCACGGACCCTCGAAACAGTTCGAAACCCATCGGGCCCTGTTCGAGGCCAGTGTGCCCGCGTTCGAAAATCTCGCCGGCCTCGACGAATTGCCGCCCACCGGTTTTACGGTCGTGGCGTTGCCAATCAAGATTCGCGGTGGATCCGGTGGGCCGCTGCGCGCGATTGCAATCCTTCCGGACATCGCCGCAGAATCGAACGCTGCGGTGTCGGCTCCGGAGTGAAGCGATCGCAGAAGTGACGGTGGTGAATGCCGCGGTGCGTGCGGCGAACGCGCTGGGCGTCGGCTCAGAATCCTCTATTCGTGGGTCCACTGACTGCACAGGCCACCGGTAGTCTCGGCGCCGTCCATCACATAGACGTGTCCAGTCGCAAAGCTGGCGTCATCCGAGGCCAGGAAGGCGAACAGTGCAGCGATCTCTTCGGGCTTGGCGTGCCGGCCGAGGGGGATCTTGCGATTGACGGCATCGAGCATGGCATCACTGTACTCGGCGCGTTGCATCGGGGTGAGCACGTATCCGGGAGAGATCGCGTTGACGCGGACGACGGGGGCGAGTTCGAGAGCCATCGCCTGGGTCAGTGCGATCACGCCGCCCTTGCTGGCGCTGTAGTCGGCGTAGTGCGGATAGCCGGTGTTGCCGGCAGTCGAGGCGGTGTTGAGGATGACGCCGGAGCCCTTGGCGACCATGTGGCGAGCTGCGGTTTGCGCCACCTGGAAAACCCCCTTGAGGTTGACGCCGAGCACCTCGTCCCATTCCTCCGGTGTGATGTCGAGGAAGTCGTGCCGGATGCTGATGCCGGCGTTGTTGATCACCACATCGATCGAGCCCATGTGCTCGATCGCCTCGTCGACCGCCGCGCGTACCTGCTCGAGATTCGAGACGTCGGCGTTGATCACGGCGGTGAGGGCGGGTAGCTCGGCGGTGATTCGTTCGCACGCCTCGGCGCTGCGATCGAGCACGCAGACCGCACAGCCCTCGTCCAGGAAACGGGTCGCGGTGGCTTGTCCGATACCGCTGGCACCTCCTGTGACCAATACGTTCTTGCCCTTCAATCCGCGCATCGATGCTCTCCTTTGGATCGGAAGCAAAAAACAACTCCTGCGGAATTTCCGAAACTACCCCAGGCCCCGAGACCCGGCTAACGGTGGCGCGTGATTGCACCAAAAAGCCCCAGAGCCAACGCGTGGCCCGATCCCCTCTTCGGTGCGTATTGGACAGGAGGCCTGCTTTTCCGACCGGGCCGAAACCCCGATTGAACTTCCTATCATTCGTGGGGCAAAAGCGAAGAGTTCGTGTGACCCGTCAGCCGAGTTCGAGTAGATTCGGCAAGTGGAAAAGGATTCCGTTGCTCAATGTCCTAGAGGTATTTTCTATGAAACGAAATTTTCATGCCGGAATACAGCTGAATGCAGGTTTGAGTCTGAACATCCTGACCGATGATGAGGTCGAGCAGATTCATTTGGGAACGCTCGAGGTGCTTGACCAGACAGGTGTCTATGTCGAAGATGAACGGGCTCTAGACTGTTTTGAACAAGGCGGCGCAAACGTCGATAGGGACAGCAAGGTGGTGAAGATTCCACCTTTTCTCGTTGAAGAGTCCATTCGCTCCGCGCCGTCCAAGGTGATATTGGCCGGACGCGACCCAAAACATGATCTGGTGTTGGAAGGCAAGCGGGTACATTTCACGAATTTCAGTGAAGGGATCATGATCAATGATCCGCGTACCGGGGAAAGCCGAGAACCCCTGAAGCAGGATCTGGTCGAATCGGCGCGAGTCATTGATTACCTGGATGAGATCGACTTTTGTGAAAAGGCGCTGGGTGCCCATGACGAAGATCAGCTCACTGTGCCACTGCACAATGCCGAAGCCTATTTGACCAACACCACGAAACATTGTGCGTTTGGGCCGGGCAACGGCAAGTTGTTGAACAAGATCATCGAGATGGCCACGGCCATCGCGGGCGGGGTCAAGAAGTTCAAAGAGCGCCCGTTGGTCTCATTTACGACTTGCCCCGTCAGCCCATTGAAGCTGATCACGGACTGCTGTGAAATCATCATGGAGTCTGCCAGGAACAACGTCGTGTGTAATATTCTGTCGATGGCGATGGCAGGGGGAACCTCTCCGGCATCCTTGGCGGGTACGTTGGTAACCCACAATGCGGAGATTCTTTCTGGCCTTACCTTGTCGCAATTGACGCGAAAAGGCGCACCCGTCATCTACGGCAGTTCAACCACGGCGATGGATCTCAAACTGGCTGCTGCAACCGTTGGGACTCCAGAATGTGCATTGATCAGCGGAGCAGTGGCGCGCCTGGCTCGCCAATACCTGCTGCCGTCATACGTTGCCGGTGGTTAGGGGGATAGCAAAATCGCAGACTGCCAGATTGGCCATGAAAAAACGCTAACTGGACTGATACCCGCATTGGCAGGTGCCAATATGATTTACGGTTCAGGAATGCTCGAAAGCGGCATCACGTTTGATTATGGACAACTGGTTTTGGACTGCGAAATCGCCCGTATGATCAAATACGTGGTTCAGGGATTTCCGGTGACCGATGATTCGCTTGCCTTGGATGTCATCAAGGAGATAGGGCCCGGCGGACATTTTCTGATGCATCAACATACGTTTGATCTGATGAGAACTCAGTCGCAACCAGAAATCATCGATCGACGGTCGAGAAGTGTCTGGGAAGCTGCAGGAGCAACGACTGCTTACGAGAGAGCAACCCAGAAAGCACGCTGGATTCTGGAGAATCACAAGCCAGAACCTCTGCCGGACGATGTTCTGGCAACCATTCGCTCCATCGTCGTTGAAACAGAAAAAGAGATGGGTGTGAAGTCATGAGTGATGAAATCCGAACCTGAATAGGAGACGGCGAGCTCCGCTCGCCGAGTCGAATCCGCTCCCCCCGCGCACCGGCTTCGGGGGGAGCGATCACATCATCGGTTTTCGTATTGAATGTGGCCTTGCAATCGCGCTCATTGGCCCAGAACTTCCACTAGCGGCGCCCCGATGGCTGCCGATGGCGGTTTGATGCCGAGAAACCCAAGCGGTTCAAAAGCCGCGTAAACTGGCTCTTGACCTGGACCCGTTGATGTGGACAGGTCATAATCGTCTACCCATAGGTCAGCCCTGATTGCTGGCAATCAGCTAGGCAAGAGTCTTGATATGTCGTTCGCGCATTTGTTCACCCCCCACAAGATTCGCGGCCTCGAGATCCGCAACCGGATCTTTTCCTCCTCGCATCAGACCATTCTGGCCCGGGACTGGTGTCCCACCGAAGAGATGGCGGCCTACCATGAGGCTCGCGCCGCTGGCGGCGCGGGGCTGATCGTGATGGAATCCGCCAGTACGCTAGGCGACGGGGAATTCGAATCCAGCTATATCGACGCCAGCCGGGATACGTGCATTCCCGGTTTTCGAAAATGCGCGGATGCCGTTCACCGACACGGCTGCAAGATATTTGGCCAGATCTCCAACGGCGGGCGGATCGCAGGTGGATACGAGGGATTGCGGAGTGTCCCCAACGCACCGTCCACGGTTCCCGATCACCGCTTCCACACCATGCCCAGGGCGATGCCCACGGAAGACGTGTGGAAGATCATCGAAGCCCACGCCGATTCGGCGCGGCGGATGATGGAGGCGGGTCTCGACGGCGTGGAATTGGCCGCCAGCCATGGCCTGCAGCTGGCCCAGTTCCTGAGCCCCGACGTCAACCGCCGCGATGACGAGTTCGGCGGATCGGAGGAAAAGCGCTTCCGGTTCGTTCGCGAAGTCGTCGCCGCCGT
>JAHEEJ010000307.1 GCA_024640705.1 Deltaproteobacteria bacterium | reverse complement strand
GAGTGGGCGAGGTGGACGGGATTTCGGGGAGACACGGAAGAGAGTTGCGTGTGGAGTGGCAGGCCGTCGAGGTTGGGATCGGGCAATTCCGTCCACTTCTCCTGATGCCAGCCGCTGCCGCGGATCCACTCGCCGGGTTTGGCCTGCCGCGCCGCGGCCGCCACCTGCTCGACGATCTCGCCCCAGGTCGCGGCCCGCGTGAGATCGAGGATCATCTTGGCTTCGCCGAGGGAGAGGTAATGGGCGTGGCCGTCGATGAATCCGGGGATCGCCAGGCGGCCTTCGAGTTCGATCGTTTTCGTTTCGGGGCCAATGTAGGCGTCGATTTTCCGATCGCTGCCGACCGCAACGATTTCGAAGCCGCGAATCGCGATCGCTTCTGCGCGGGGCCGCGCAGCATCGACGGTGACCACGGTCCCGCCGCGGAGTACGAGATCGGCGGGTTCGACCGGTCGTGGCGTGCTGCAGGCCGAGACACCGACGAGAAGCGCGAACAGCAGAGAGAGGGCAGCGCAGCGGTTCTGTTCGGAACGCATTCCGGATTGCCCGCTACGCGGTTTCGGCGTGTGGGCAGGCGTCGAATTTGCGCAGTGCGTCCGAGAGTTTCGCGAGAATTTCATCGATATCGGCCTCGTCGACGATCAGGGGTGGCGCGAGCATGACGGCTTCGAGCGTGCGCCGGCCCAGTGGGGTGGAGCAGGAATAGATCATCAGCCCCAGTTCTTTCGCAAACCCGGCGAGGCGGCCCGAAGCGCCGGCCAGGGGTTCGAGTGAATCGCGGTCGGTCACCAGTTCCATCCCCTGGAGCAGGCCTTTGCCGCGAACCTGCCCGATGTGGGGGGACGACGCTGCAATCGTTTCCATTCCCGCGCGCAGGCGCTCGCCGAGCGCGCGCCCACGGCTGATGAGATCTTCGTCGCGGATCGTCCGGATCGTCTCAGCGGCAATCGCGCAGCCGAGCGGGTTTCCGGAGAAGGTGTGCCCCCACGCAAACCCCTCTGGCTTGGCGAGGAATACCTCTGCGACATTTTCGGCCACGGCCATGCCGGAAAACGGTGTGATGCCACTCGTTACCCCCTTGGCGAAGGTGACGATGTCGGGCCTTCCTTTCCAGTGGCTCGATGCCCACCACTCGCCCGTGCGGCCAAAGCCCGTGATCGTCTCGTCGCAGATCATCAGCACGCCGTAGCGGTTGCAGAGTTCCCTCACGCCGTCGATGTAGCCCTCAGGGGGTACGACCGCAGCGGCACTCGCGCCCGAGATGGGTTCCAGAAAGACCGCGGCGACGTGGTCGGGGCCTCGCGACGCGATGGCATCTTCGATCTGCTCGAGGCCGAAGCGCAGTTCGTCCGCTTCGCTGCGGCGCGCGCGGATGTCGACGCCCGCAACCTGGGCGATCGCGTTCTTCTCGAGCACCAACTCGAACTCTTTGCGCCAACGCGAACTCGACAGACCGAGTGCGCCCAGCGTCGAGCCGTGAAAGCTCGGATAGCGCGAAATCAATTCGATCTTGCCCGGCTTGCCGAGGTGCTGCCAGTAGAGAATCGCCATGTGGATCGCGGACTCGACCGATTCGGAGCCCGAGGAGTTGAAGAACGCCGACGCGCGTTGCATCGGTGCGATCTCGCGAACCAAGCCCGCTAGCTCGGCCATCGGTTCGTTGGAGAACGAGAATCGGTACGTGAACGTGAGTTGGTCGAGTTGGCGCTTCGCGGCTTCGACCAGGCGCGGATGGCAGTGGCCGAGGCTCATCACCATCGCGCCGCCGCACGCATCGAGGTACTCGCGGCCTTCCCGGTCCCAGATTCGGCATCCCGATCCGCGCACCGCAACCGGAAGGCCGCGTCCTGCCGAGGAGGTGGCGAGGGAGTGTTCGAGCTTTTCTGCCTGCATGAAGAAAATTCCAATTCCAAACGTTCGATCCAGCCGGGCCGCCCACGGCACGCATGGATCGGGAGATCTGGGGTCAGACGGTATATGATTCCATTCCCAGCGTCAGGAGGAAGCCATGACCGATGTTTCTCGCCCGACCGCGTTTGCGCTCGCTTGCCTGACCGCTGGTTTTGCGGGAGGCGTGCTCGGATCCTGCGCTGGAAGATCTGCGAACGAGGCTCCCGCGCGCAGCGTCGGCGAGATCGAGCAGACCTTCCAGCAGACGCGCGCGTTGGCAGACCAGATCGAAGTGACGCACGGCCGCGGCGCGACGGTCTCGCTGGAAGGTGTGGCGTTGACAGACCTGGCCGACTCCTACGGCGCGGTGCGAAGCCAGCTACAGGGGGAGCTGGCGGGTGATCCGGATCCGCCGCCCTCGGGAGACGACGCGCGAGCGTTGCAGGCGATGCGGGACGCGCTGGAAATCTACCTGCCAGAGCTGTCCATCGATTCGGATTCGGAGCGCGCCGAAGCGGGCGGTGAGGAGAAGCTAGAGTGCCGCTACGACCCCGAAAGCATCGCGAAGGGGGAGGGCGGATACGCGGCGCTCTCCGCGAGAATCTACAGCTGCTTCTCCGAAGCCGCGCATTCGCTCTCGTTCGAAGGCGAGTCGATGGACCGGCTGACCGTCTTCGGTCGCTTGCCGTTGACCCCGGATCCGTCCCGGCGCGAGGGGTTGTGGCGCGCGATGCGGCCGATCTGGGAATCGGTCAACGGCGACAATGGACCGCAAAGCCCCTGGCGCACGCTCATCCGGCTGAACGCCGCGCGCATGAAACGCGAGGGTGAGGTGCTCGGCGAGTCGGTGCGCGGCATCGGCGTCGAGCCCGAGGTGATGGAAGAGTGGCTGGTGGCGGTGCTGCAGAAGTGGCACGACATCACGCCGGACACCGCGATCGAACCCTGGGACTTCGGCTACAACACCGGCCGCGGCAACCGCGCCCTGAGTGAAGCAATCCCCGTCGCGTCGCTGCGGTCGATCAACGATCGGTTCTATCGCGATCTGGGTGCGGACCCGGTGGCGCTGCAGGTGCAGTACGACCTCGAGCCCCGAGCGAGCAAGGATCCCGTGGCATTTTCGACGTTCGGTCGCCGACCCCGGTTCGAGGGCGGCGCGTGGGTGCTCGGCGAGCCGTGGGTGTTCGCCTCGTATCAGATGGGCGGGCTCGACAACCTGCTGGAGCTGCTGCACGAGACGGGTCACGCGGTCCACATTGCGGCGATCCGCACGCGCCCGGCCTTCATGGATTGGCCCGACAGCGACATCTTCACCGAGGGAATCGCCGACATTGCCACATTGGAAATGTACGAACCGGTCTGGCAGCAGCGTTACCTCGGGGCTTCCGTTTCGATCGAGGACGCGATCGTCGCCAAATACGCCGCCATCGTGATGGACATCGCCTGGGCGCTGTTCGAGGTGCGCATGCACCGCACGCCGGAGCGCGATCCGAACGAGGTGTGGGGGGAGATCTGCCAGACGTATTTTCGCATCCATCCCCACCCGAATCTGGCCTGGTGGGCGGTTCGCGGCCAGTTGATCGACTCGCCTGGCTACATGATGAACTACGCGGCGGGAGCGATCCTGAACGCCGACCTGCGCGCGCGCGCGCAAGCGCTCTACGGATCCTACACCGAAGGGGATCCAGGCTGGTACGGCCGGATCAGCGAGAGCCTCTATCGCTTCGGGCTCGAGAAGACGTCGAAGGAGGTCATCGAGGCGTTTCTCGGTCGGCCGGTTTCGCCGCAGGCGCTGCTCGACGATATGTCGCGCGCGGTTGCGGGCGAGAACTGATCGGCTCGGCTCCGGGCTAGAGCGATCGACTTCCGCGTAGGAAGGTTTCGAGCCAATTCCAGCAGGCGGCGCTGGTCTTCGCGCGGGAAAAGCGCTTCGGATCGACGCACATGTCGAGCCAGAATCCGTCGAGCAGCGCAACCAGGCTCGTCGCGACCTGCTCCGCGTCGATCTGGACGCCGCGATCCACCGCCAACTCATTCAAGACGGGCGCGAGCAATTTCCGCAGGTTTCGATACGCCGATCGCTGAATCCGCTGGATCGTCGGGTCCGTGCGGCCCAGGGTCCAGAACGCGATGTAGGTTCCGGCGCGCTCTTCTCCCGTCACCTGGCTGGAGAAGTAGGCATCGAAGAAGCAGCGCAACCTCTGTTCGGCGGATTCCGCCGGCCCGGTGAGCACGCCGCGCAGGCTCCCGTGATACTCCCGCGTGAGTGTCCGATAGGCTTCGACGATCAGCTCGTCCTTGCCGTTGAAATAGTGGCGCAGCAGTCCCGGTGAGACGCCCGCCCGATCGCAGATCTCGCGCACGCCGGCTGCCTGGGGACCGAGTCGAGACAGGCAGTCGAGCGCGGCCGCGATCAAGCTCTCGCGGCGCTCGCTGGGCGCGAGGCGTTGGTACTTCTTCGCTGGTGTCGATCGGGCCGGCATCGAATCGCCGATTACGAAGGGGGGTAACCGTCGACGAAATCGGCCTGCCGCACCTCGATCAAGGTCGGTAGGGGATCTTTGACGGCCTGCTTCAGCGCGCTCTC